>DXVG01000132.1 GCA_019409045.1 Clostridiales bacterium
GGACGGGGAGGCGGGGGAACGCCGGGCTCTGCCCGGACCCGCTCAAGAACCTGAGGTTCTTGAGAATCTCCCAGCGGAATGTGTGCGTGCGTTTTGGAGGGTGGTGTGCGTATGGCGGAGGTCGCCATTGTGCGTTGTTCGGGGTATGAGCGGGTGGAGGCTGCGCTTCGGGAGGCCATCGAGTGCGTCGGTGGTCTGGATTGGGTCGTGCCCGGCATGAAGGTCGCGCTCAAGGTCAATCTCGTCTCCGGCGGCGCGCCGGACTCGGCCGTGGTGACCCATCCCGCGCTCGTCGCGGCGCTCGCGCGGCTTTTGGTCGCTCGCGGCGCGCAGGTGCGCGTCGGCGACAGCCCCGGCGGCCTATACAGCGCCGCCTTCGTCTCCCGCGTCTACGCCGCCTCCGGCATGGCCGCCGTCGAGCGGGAGGGCGCCGCGCTCAACCGCGATTTCTCTCAGCGCGAGGCCGCCTTTCCCGAGGGCAAGCTCCTGCGCGCCTTTCAGTACACCGCCTGGCTGGACTGGGCCGACGCCGTCGTCAACGTCTGCAAGCTCAAGACGCACGGCATGATGGGCATGTCCTGCGCCGCCAAGAACCTCTTCGGCGTCGTGCCCGGCACCGTCAAGCCCGAATACCACTTCCGCTATCCCGAGCCGCGCGATTTCGCGGACATGCTCGTCGATCTCGACGATTTCGTCCATCCGCGCCTCAACATCTGCGATGCCATTGTCGGCATGGAGGGCAACGGCCCCACCGCGGGCACGCCGCGCGAGATCGGCGCGGTGCTCGCCTCGCCCAACCCGCACGCGCTCGACCTCGCCTGCGCGCACATCATCGGCCTGCGCGCGCAGGAGGTGCCTACGCTCGTCGCCGCGCGGGAGCGGGGCTACATCCCCGAGGCTGCGGAGGCGCTGGACATTGCGGGCGAGCTGTTCACCGTGCCGGACTATCGGCTGGTGGCGCGGCGCAGCTCTCTGGAGTTCACGCAGCCCATCCCCGGCCCGCTCGGCGCGCTGGCGGGCAGGGCCATGCGCCGCCTCATGCGCGCGCGGCCGGGGCTGTCTGCGCGCCTGTGCGTCGGCTGCGGCAAGTGCGCGCAGGTCTGTCCCGCGCACGCCATTCAGATGCGCCGGGGGCTTCCGCGCATTGACCGCGGCGCGTGCATCTGCTGTTTCTGCTGTCAGGAGTTTTGCCCCAGGGGCGCGATGCGCGTGCGGCGCACGGGCGTTGCGCGGCTGCTGGGCGGATGAGCCACTGTCAAAATAATTTACTTGACAGGCGGCGGGGTTTCTGGTACAATACCCGCTGGCAAGGAAAATTGCTTGACAGCGCGCCCATGGCGGCGCGCGTCGCGCCGGACGGGAGGGACGCGCATGGAGCCGCGCGTGGAGACTGCGTATCTGCTGGATTTCTACGGCGCGCTTCTGACGCCCCGGCGGCGGGAGATGATGCGCATGCGCTATGAGGAGGACATGTCCCTGTCCGAGATCGGCGAGCAGATGGGCGTATCGCGCCAGGCGGTGAGCGAGGGCATGCTCGCCGCGCGCAAAAAGCTCGAGGAGTACGAAAGCAAGCTCGGCCTTGTGCGGCGCTATCTTGCCATCACCGCGGAGGCGGAGGCCTGCCTTGCGGCGCTGGACGCGGGCGACCGCGAGGGCGCGCGGCGGTATCTTGAGAACATATTGCGGATTGAGAGGTGACGCGCGTGGCGTTCGAGGGTTTGACCGACAAACTGCAAAACGCGTTTAAGAAGCTCTCCGGCAAGGGGAAGCTCTCCGAGGCGGACGTCAAGGCCGCGATGCGGGAAGTGCGCCTTGCGCTTCTGGAGGCGGACGTCAACTTCACCGTCGTCAAGGATTTCATCAAGAAGGTCACCGAGCGCGCCGTGGGGCAGGAGATCCTCTCAAGCCTCACGCCTGCGCAGCAGGTGATCAAGATCGTAAACGACGAGCTGACACAGCTCATGGGCGGCACGAACGCCAAGCTCACCTATTCCCCGCAGCCGCCCACCATCTACATGCTCTGCGGCCTGCAGGGCGCGGGCAAGACCACCATGGCGGCCAAGCTGGGCAACCTCATCAAGAAGGGCGGCAAAAAGCCGCTGCTCGTCGCCTGCGACGTGTACCGCCCCGCGGCCATCAAGCAGCTGCAGGTGGTCGGCGGCCAGGTGGGCGTGGAGGTCTTTGAAAAGGGTCAGGGCGACCCGGTGGAGATCGCGAAGGAGGCCGTGGAATACGCGCGCTATTACGGCCGCGACCCGGTCATCATCGACACCGCGGGCCGCCTGCACATCGACGAAAAGCTCATGGAGGAGCTGCGCAATATCCGCGCCACCGTCAACCCCAGGGAGATACTCCTCGTGGTCGACGCCATGACCGGCCAGGACGCCGTGACCGTGGCGGACACCTTCAACAAGGAGCTGGGCGTGGACGGCGTGATCCTCACCAAGCTCGACGGCGACACCCGCGGCGGCGCGGCCATCTCCGTGCGCGCGGTCACGGGCAAGCCCATCAAGTTCTCCGGCATCGGCGAGAAGCTCACCGACATCGAGCCCTTCCACCCCGACCGCATGGCCTCGCGCATACTCGGCATGGGCGACGTGCTCAGCCTCATCGAGAAGGCGCAGGAGGGCTTTGACGAGGAAAAGGCCGTGGACATGGCGCGCAAGATGCGCACCAATTCCTTCACCCTCGAGGATTACCTCGATCAGCTTCGCCAGCTCTCGAAGATGGGCAGCGTCTCCGGCATGCTCAAGATGATCCCGGGCCTTGCCGGCAAGATCAAGGAGTCCGACATCGACGAGGAGAAGATGCAGAAGGCCCAGAAGAAGAACGAGGCCATCATACTCTCCATGACGCGCATGGAGCGCCGCAACCCGGACATACTCAACGCCGCGCGCAAGCGCCGCGTGGCCGCCGGAAGCGGCACCACCGTGCAGGATGTGAACCTGCTGCTCAAGCAGTTCGACCAGGCGCGGCAGATGATGAAGCAGATGATGGGCGGCGGCAAAAAGCGCATGCGCATGCCCTTTGGCAAATTCGGCAGGTAATCACGGTCTTTTCCGTATGATTATACAATACACCATCGGTCTTTCAAGGAGGAAACACACATGGTCAAGATTCGTCTCAAGAGGATGGGCATGAAGAAGATGCCGTTCTACCGCCTGGTCGTCACCGACAGCCGCAACCCCCGTGACGGCCGCTTCATCGAGGAGATCGGCCACTACAACCCCCTCACCGACCCGATCGAGCTGAAAATCAACGAGGAGCGCGCGAAGTACTGGCTGGGCGTTGGCGCGCAGCCGACCGACACCGTGCGCGGCCTTCTGAAGAAAGGCGGAGTAATGTAAGCATGGGTGAGCTGGTCAGGTATATCGCCCGTTCGCTGGTCGAGAAGCCGGACGCCGTGGATGTGCGCGAAGTGGAAACCGCGGACAGCCTGGTCGTCGAGCTTCGCGTCGATCCGGACGACATGGGCAAGGTCATCGGCAAGCAGGGCAGGATCGCCAAGGCCATCCGCACGGTGGTCAAGGCCGCGTCCGTGAACAGCCCCAAGCCGGTGTTTGTGGAGATCATCTGAGGCGTACAGGGGCGGCCCAAGAGCCGCTCCAGACCGCTGACAAAGCCCGCAAACGCAAAAATCACTTCTGAAAGAAGAAAAGCGGAAGTGATTTTTGCTTCCTGCGTCAGCTTTGCCTGCAAACTGCGGTCACTTACGTCCGGGTAAGCTCCCTTGTTTGCAGGCTCGCTTCCTTGTCTTGCGGGCTTTCTCAACGCTCTGGCAGTCTGTTGACTTTGTCAACATCCTGGGGCGGCCCAAGAGCCGCCCTTTGTCATACATTCAGGAGGCACATATGGACAAGTACCTCGTCATCGGCGAGATCACAAAGCCGCAGGGCGTGCGCGGCGAGGTCAAGCTGCGCCCCATCACCTGCGACCCCGGGCGCTTTGACGCTCTGACGCTGGCGTACCTGCGCCGCGGGGAGGACTATCTTCCCGTGCGCCTCAGCGTCAACCGCCGCGCGCAGGACGCTGTCTACCTGTCCGTGGAGGGCGTGGACGACCGTGACGCGGCCGAGAAGCTGCGCGGGGAGCTGCTCTACATCGACCGCGCGCACGCGGTGGAGCTGGACGAGGACACAAATTTCCTCTGTGACCTGATCGGCCTGCGCGGCGTGGACGACGAGGGAGGCGACTGGGGCGTTCTGCGCGATGTGCTCCAGCCCGGCGGCAATGACGTGTACGTCTTTGAGGGCGAGCGCGGCCAGGTGCTGGTGCCCGCGCTCAAGAGCGTGGTCAAAAAGGTCGATCTGGAGGCGGGCGTGATGCTGCTTGTGGCCGCGCGGCTCAGGGAAGTGGCGGTGCTGGATGCGGATTAAGGTTCTGACCATCTTCCCGGAGATGGTGCGCACCGCGCTGAACGAGTCCATCGTCGGCCGGGCGCTGGAAAAGGGGCTGCTTGAGGTCGAGTGCATCGACATACGCGCCTATTCCCAAAACAAGCACAAAAACACCGACGACTACCCCTTCGGCGGCGGCGCGGGCATGGTGATGCTCGCCCAGCCCATCGTGGACGCCTGCGAGGCCAACGCCGAGGAAAACCAGCGGCGCATCTACCTGTCCCCGCGCGGCCGCACGCTGACGCAGAAGGTGGTGGAGGAGCTCTCCCGCGAGGCGGAGATCATGCTCCTGTGCGGGCACTACGAGGGCGTGGACGAGCGTGCGCTGGAGATGTGCTTTCCCGAGGAGCTCTCCATCGGCGATTATGTGCTCACCGGCGGGGAGACGGCCGCGCTGGTGGTCATCGACGCGGTCTCGCGGCTCATCCCCGGCGTGCTGGGAAGCGACGAAAGCGCCGCCGACGAGAGCTTCACCACCGGCCTTCTGGAGTACCCGCAGTACACCCGCCCCCGCGAGTTCCGCGGCCGCGAGGTGCCCGAGGTGCTCTTAAACGGCAACCACGCCCACATCCGCCGCTGGCGGCGCGAGCAGGCGCTGCGCCTCACCCGCAGCCGCAGGCCGGAGCTTATCCAGAGCGCCGCGCTGGACGATTCCGACCGCGCGCTTCTGCGCGCGCTGGAGGAGCGGGAGGCGTCCGAGGCCCCGGAGGGCGGGCGTCTGCCATGAACGCCGCCGCGCTGCTGCTGCCGTTTCTGCTGGTTCGCTTCGGGCTGATGGCGCTGCTTGACCGGCGCGCGCTCAGGCGGGCGGCGCATTTTGCCCCGCTGCGCGGCGGGGAAAGGGCGGCCTATGTCGTCTATCAGGCGTCCAATCTGTGCATCTTTCTGGGCCTCGCGTTTTGCGCGGTGGAGTTCGACCGCTCCCTCTGGTTCTGCGCGGGGCTCGCCTGTTACGCGCTGGGGCTGTGCCTGTGCGCAGCCGCCGTGGTCGCCTTTGCGCGGCCGGACGGTGCGGGAATGAGCGCGAGAGGCGTGTATCGCCTCTCGCGCCAGAGCGTTGACAAAGCCCCCAAACGCAAAAATCACTTCCGAAAGAAAAGAAGCGGAAGTGATTTTTGCTTCCTGCGTCAGCATCGCCTGCAAACTGCGGTCACTTACGTCCAGGTAAGCTCCCTTGTTTGCAGGCTCGCTTCCTTG
>DXVG01000133.1 GCA_019409045.1 Clostridiales bacterium
GGCGGGCGCATGGCGGCGTGGGTCGGTTCCTACGGCGCGGCGGCCTTCGGGGGCGACGAACTGCCCCGGCCCGCCACGGTCGTCACGCAGTACACGGGGCTGCGCGAGTATTCGCAGGGCGACCCGCCCACCTACGCCTGCGTGGGCGATCGGGACGGCATCGCAAACTGGCGCGTCATGGAGCGCCGCCTTTCGGCAATGGAGGAAATGGGGATCGACACCGAGCTGCACGTCTATCCCGGCCTCGGCCACGGCTTTGGCCTTGGCACGGGCACGGTCGCGGAGGGTTGGCTGGACGACGCCGTCGCCTTCTGGGAAGCGCACGCGCGATAGGCGTCCGGCATCGTCCAAAACACATTCAAGGAGGAAAAACCATGAAAAAGGTATGTTCGCTGCTCATGACGCTCGCGCTGCTCACGGCGCTTGCCGCCGCGCACGCCGAGCCCCACCGCGTGCTGATCGCATACTTTTCCGTGCCCGAGGACGTATCCGTGGAGGGCGTGGACGCCATCGCCAGCTCCAGCATCGTCGTGCGGGACGGGGAGGCACTGGGCAACCTGCAATACGCGGCCGAGCTCATCCATGAAACCGTCGGCGGCGACCTGATGCGCATCGAAACGCAACAGCAGTACCCGCTGGAGCACGATGCGCTGGTGGACTTTGCCGCCGGGGAACAGGACGCGAACGCGCGCCCGGAGCTGGCCACGACCATCGAGGATATGGAACCATACGACACGATACTGCTCGGCTACCCCAACTGGTGGGGCGACATGCCTATGCCGCTGTACACATTCCTGGAGAGCTATGACCTCTCCGGCAAGACCATCATTCCCTTTACGGTGCATGGCGGCAGCGGCTTTTCCAATACGCGGGACGCCATCGCCCGCCTGCAGCCCGACGCGCTGGTTGTGCAGGAGGGCCTGTCCATCTCCCGCAACGACGTAGCGGGCAGCGCGCAGGAGATCGTCGCGTGGGCGGAGGGGCTTGGCCTGAGCGATACGGAGGATTCCCATGAATAGGGTCGCCAGATGCGCGTGGGCGCTGCTCGTCGTTGCGGCGCTGCTCGTCGTCGCAGCATTGCTCAGCGCGTGTTCCTACGGCGATGCGCTTCCTGTGGAAACGCAGCCGCCGCAAACGCAGATCCGCAGCCGCATAAGGATCACCGCCGGGGAAGCGCAGCTGGAGGGCTATCTGTACGACAACCAGACCGCGCGCGCCTTTGAGGCCATGCTGCCGCTGACGGTCCCGCTCTGGAATCCCGCGGAGGGATTCGCCAAGGCGTTTGATCTGCCCGGGCAGATCGCGGACGAGGCTCGCACAAACGATTATGTGTTGGGCGGCCTGGCCTACTGGTACGAGGGTCCCTCCGTGGCGATCTTCCACAGCGACCACCTGCCCGAGACCATCGTTCGCGTCGTGACCATCGGCAGGATCACGGACGATGTTTCCCTCTTTGCGACGTATGAGGGGGAGATCACCATAGAAGTCATACAGGAAGAGGAAGCGGTTTTATGAAAACGCTGCTTGCGTTGATCGCCTGCATGGCGCTTCTGCCCTCGTCGGCAGGCGCGCGGCAGGCGGACGAAGCCTGCGAGCCGTCGCAGCATCGCTTCCCGCAGGAACTCGTCCAGATCCCCGACGGATACGCAGCGCCCGCGGAGCAACAGGGCACGCTTGAAAACCTCTATTACGAAACGTGGGAGTCCCTTTCCTACGATCAGCAGACGCAGAGGCTGACCAAGCGCGCCGTGGTCTACCTGCCCTACGGCTACACGCCTGAGCGCGAATATCCGGTCTTCTACCTCATGCACGGCGGCTGGAGCGACGAGACCGGCTATCTGGGCACGCCGGAGCAGCCGCGCGCCATGAAATCCATTCTGGATCACGGCATCGCGGATGGGGAGATCGAGCCGATGATCGTCGTGTGCCCCACCTACAACAACCTCAGCGGCGAGGACAGCGGCGACTATGCCCTCGCGCTCCGGCTCACCGAAAACTACCACAACGAGCTGCGAAACGACCTCATTCCCGCGGTTGACGCGGCGTACAGCACCATCCCCGACCGCGACCACCGCGCGTTCGCGGGCTTTTCCATGGGCTCGGTGTGCACATGGCGCGCGTTTCAGCACGCCCTGGACGCGTTTCGCTACTTCATGCCCTCCAGCGGAAGCCTCACCGGCGACGGGGAGGCCATGGCGCAGATGGCCCAGGACGCGGGCTACGCATGGAACGATTTTTTCATCTTCGCGGCGTCGGGAACCGATGACTTTGCCTGTTCGTCCTTCAAAAACCAGATCGAAGCCATGGCCGACGCGCCCAGCGGCATGTTCCGCACGGCGGACAACGAGGAGGAGGGCAACCTCTGCTATCTGGAACAGCCGGGCGGCACGCATTCCGGCGAGTACGCCATGCTGTATTTCTACAACGGCCTTCTGTGGCTGTGGAAGCAGTGAGACGCCATATGGATACATCTGGGGAAAGCGTGAACGCCTCACTGATATGCCTATACAGAGAGCCGTTTCTCAGGACTCTTCTCACAATCCTGCCTTGCCCGAATCTCCCCTTTATTGCTACAGTCAGTTTGTTCCATACTGCAATGCCGCGCCGACGAGGTTACTGAACTATCGGAACGGATGGGGGAGAAACACTGGGAGCGGCGCATGATGGTCGGCGTCTGTCGTCTATCCATTGAGAAGGTGCAACACCACGCCTATATCCTTTTCTATGACAACGGCGCGCTGGGTGATCTCGGGCGGGCAATATGCCTCCGAAAGGTTTACGCAGGCGTACGTCGCCTTTGGGTTTTGGCAGGTCATTTGCCAGAACCGGTATTTGATGATGCCGGGGGTGTTACTGCCCACGCCCAGCTCCAGAAACAGCGTGCGAAGTCCATCGTGGCGGCGCAGGAACGCCTCGCATCGCTCTGCGGCCAGGCGCCAGCCCTCGTCCTCCACAAAGGTGTGGTCTGCCCGCAGGTTCATGGACATGGGCGCGCCGCAGACGGGGCAATGCGGAACCAGCTCGCCGGGGATCCGCATATCCTTCTGTTGCTCCAGCATCTTCAGGACAGCGGCCTCGTTGTCGTAGGTCTTTGCGTGGCAGGGCACACAGCACTGCCACAGGCCGTAGTCGCCCTGCGTGTAGAACAGGCGGCGCCTGTCAAAGCCGGCCTTCTGAAAGCAGTGGTCCACATTGGTGGTCAGCACAAAGTAGTCACTGTCCCGCACAAGCCGCAGAAGGTCGCTGTAAACCGGCTTCGGCGCGTCCAGATAGCGGTTGATGTAGATATACCGGCTCCAATACGCCCAGTACTCCTTCAGCGTTTCAAAGGGATAGAAGCCGCCGGAATACATATCCCGAAAGCCGTACTTTGCAATAAAATCCCCGAAATGCCGCGCAAAGCGTTCCCCGGCATAGGTAAACCCCGCGGAGGCGGAGAGCCCGGCGCCCGCTCCGATGACGACCGCGTCCGCCGCGTCGAGCTCACGCCTGAGCCGTGCGATATTATCGCAGCAGCTGCCTGTAGATCTGAGCATCGCTGTCCTTAAAGACATTGAAGATCACCTCGATTGCGTTCGGATGTTGTTGCCGCCACGCCCTGACCGTCCGAATGGCGATCTCCGCCGCCGCCTCGCCCGGAAAGCGGAACTCCCCGGTAGAGATGCAGCAGAACGCCACGCTTTGCAGGCCGCTTTTCGCCGCCAACTCCAGACAGGAGCGATAGCAGCTCGCCAGCTGCTCCCGATGCGCCTTCGTGACGGCTCCGTCCACGATCGGGCCGACGGTGTGCAGCACATGGCGGCAGGGCAGGTTGTATGCCCTCGTGATCTTCGCCCTGCCTGTGGGTTCTTCCGCCTGCCTACCCATGAGCCGGGCGCAGTCCAGGCGCAGTTGCACGCCCGCGTAGGTGTGGATGGCGTTGTCGATGCATCCGTGACAGGGGACGAAGCAGCCCAGCATTTGGCAATTGGCCGCGTTGACGATGGCATCGGCGGCAAGCGTCGTGATGTCCCCCTGCCAGAGATACAGGCCGGGCTGCGCAGGCGTCAGGTCCTGCACACTCGTCACGCCCCGCTTGGCAAGGCGCTCCCGCAGGTAGGCATCCTGCACGGCCAGAAAATCCTCGCCGATGGGGGCGGGCGGCCGCGCATTCATCAGGCTGCGCAAAAGCCGCCGCTTCTCCGGCAGGGAGGAAGGGATCGCAGCGTCCGGATGCACTTTGCGCTCGCTCAGCAAATAGCGGATCAGAAAGTCCAATCGTTGTTCCTGCGTCATGGAACCACCTCCGTTTCACCGCCCCGGCCGGGCAAGCCTCCTCCTGCGGATGCATGGCTCGGTTTAAGGACGCGCCCCGCAAAGCATGAGGTCTGCGGGGCCGCTCCTGTCCTATGCTCTCTCGTCCGGACGATTCCCGTCGGCGACGAAATACACCGTTTCGACGGCTGTTGCAGTTCGCAGGCCATTCCTGCCGGACAGGAATCTCGCCTTGTCCCGAGGATATTTGCGAAGCTCCGCTTACAGGTCGTACTCCCTGGGCGGGTTGCCGGAAAAGTCGGCAATGACCGCGTGAGCATCCTTGAGATAGAACACCTCGAAGATGGGGTTGGTGGCCTCGCCATACTGCCCCTTGACGATGGGGTTGAGCATGCACATCTCCCTGGCGGCCATGTCGTTCTTGAAAACAGCCTCCCCGTGCAGCCGAATCCACGCATAATCCGGACTGGAGACGGACACCTCGACGTGAGGGTTGGCCTGCATGTCCCTGTAGACGTCCTTCTGGTTGTTGGTGCAGAACCACAGCTTGCCGTCCAGCTCCCCGGCAAACATGAAGGGGCGGCACCTGGCCTTTCCGTCACGGCCTACGGTGGCCAGATACTGAACGGGGTTTTCCTGCAAAAACCTTACGACTTCGTTCATGACGAATGCCTCCTGTGTTTATCGTAGTCCTTTTCGGGTCGGTTGTGAAGTGCGCACATTTTTGTGGCATAGTTACTTGTCCGTAACCATTAGAACCTGCCGTTCTGATCCTGCCAGGTGGGGCCTCCGTCACATCCCAATGCTCGGCGATCTTGCCGCTTTCCACGCGCCACAGGTCGTAGTAGCTGGTGGGCGCGCCGCCGCAGGTTCCCTCGCTGACGGCCAGCGTAAAGTTGCCCCGCATCACATCGTAGAGGGAGTCCTTCACCTGCCAGTGGTCATTTTGTCGTCGCGGAGCCCCGGTCCGGCCGCTTTCCTCGGCTCCTGGACAAAGTATACGCATAAAAGTCTCCATTGTAAAGTAAGCACTTAATTGTGCTGTAGTTACCCATATGATACTATTGGACGGTCACCCAATGGAAACCAATGCGCGTTTTCAGGGCTTTTGCCCCCGCATAGCGCAAAAAAATCTTTATCATCGCCGCGACGCACGGCGCATTGACGGGATTTGCGCCATATGGTATGATAGTATACAAAGTTTCTAAGTGATACCATTGATCGGGGGCGATCGCCGTGAACGAACAAAAATCGGCAAAAGAACTGCCGGCCTGCCCGGTGGAGACGACGCTCATGCTCATCGGCGACAAGTGGAAGGTACTGATTTTGCGGGACCTG
>DXVG01000134.1 GCA_019409045.1 Clostridiales bacterium
GCGCCTGCGGCGTGGACGACTATTACTACTTAAACGGCCGTCTCTACCCCTGCGCACGCATGGCGCACGGCGCGCAGCTCGGAATGCTTCCCGAGGCCGCCTGCCGCTTTGCCGACCTGCGCGCGGCGAGGGGCGCGTGGCGCGCCGCGCGAGCGCTGGAGGAGCTCTTTCAGCGCGCGCCCGCGCAGGCCTGCCGCTACTGCCTGCGCGGCACCACGGATTTTCTGCCCGTGCCGCCGGAGATATAGCGGGCGCGAACCTATCTTCAGGAGGCGTGTATCATGCGTATTCCCGTGGTGTTTACCATCAACGAGGCCTATGTTCCCTACTGCTGCGTGGCGATGTGTTCGCTGCTTGAGCACGCATCGCCGCAGGACGAATACGTCCTGTACGTCTTTTACGATCAGATGTCCGAGGCGGGCCTCGCGCGCCTGCGCGCGTTCAGTCGCGAAAACGCGCGCGTGGAGCCGGTGTGCGTCCACGGCCTTTTGCACGATTCCATGCGCGTGGTGGGGCGATTCCCCAAGGTGGCCTGCTTCCGGCTCATGATCGCGGAGGCGCTGCCCCACGAGGAGCGGCTTTTGTACATGGACTGCGACGTGGTGGTGCTCGAGGACCTTGCCCGGCTCTACGCGACCGACATCGGCGACACGCTGCTCGGCGCGGTGATGTGCGCGCCGGACTCCGCGCAGCGCATGCGCGAGGGGCTGGGCGTGGAGATCGAGCATGTGTTTTACTCGGGCGTGCTGGTGATCAACGCCGCGCTCTGGCGCGAGGCGAAGCTGTTTGCGCGCTGCATGGACGCGCTGGAGCGGTATCCGAAGATACGCTTCCCGGATCAGGACGCGCTGGCCATCGCCTGCGCCGACCGCGT
This sequence comes from Clostridiales bacterium, assembly GCA_019409045.1. Lineage (GTDB taxonomy): Bacteria > Bacillota > Clostridia > Christensenellales > Aristaeellaceae > Pullichristensenella. The sequence continues at coordinate 875 of DXVG01000134.1, forward strand.
GACGGCGATCGACCCGGTGTGGAATCAGGTGTCCATGTCCGTGCGCCGCGCGGGGCTGCTGCGCGGCGGCATCGTGCACATGGCCGGGGGCGCGAAGCCGTGGAACGGCTCGTCGGACACGGACTTTGCCTACTGGTACGACGTCGCCGGGCGCGCGGGGCTGCTGCCGCCCGCGCGGCTCGATCCGCCCGACGCGGCCAGGGAATGGAGCGCGCGGCACTTCCACGGCGTGCGCCCCGCGCCGCTTCGGGCGCTCGCGCGGCGAGCGGGCGCGGTGGGCTACCGCTTCGCCTCCGCCTATGTGCCGCGCATGCGGCGCTACATGAAGCGCGTGCGCGTGTGCGTGACCACGCGCTGCCCGGGAAGCTGCGCGCACTGCGAGGCGCTGTGCCCGCACTACGCCGGGCGGCCGGACGTGGAGCCCAAAAAGCTCCTGGACGACCTTGCGCGCCTGTTTCATTACACGCGCGGCATCGGCGAACTGCGCCTGACCGGCGGCGAGCCGCTGGGCTGGGAGGGGCTTGCCGAGGCGCTCTCGTTCGCGCTCAAAAGCGGCCGCGCCTCGCGCGTGGTGGTGGAGACGCCCGGGCTTATCGCGCCCTCGCCGGAGGTCATGGAGCTTCTGCGCGACCGGCGCGTCGGCGTGGAGGTGCACGGCGGCGTGGACGTGGTCAACCCGAACATCGCCTACTTTTTGTGCGACAAGCCCGCGCCCGTGCCGCTCCCCCCGGCGCTGCGGGATGTTCCGGGCGCCGTGCACTCCCAGGAGTGGGTGTGGGCGGACTTTGGAGCCTTTGAGCGGCGCGACGTGACCGACGAGGCGCTCTACTGGCAGGCGCGCGCCTGCGGCGTGGACGACTATTACTACTTAAACGGCCGTCTCTACCCCTGCGCACGCATGGCGCACGGCGCGCAGCTCGGAATGCTTCCCGAGGCCGCCTGCCGCTTTGCCGACCTGCGCGCGGCGAGGGGCGCGTGGCGCGCCGCGCGAGCGCTGGAGGAGCTCTTTCAGCGCGCGCCCGCGCAGGCCTGCCGCTACTGCCTGCGCGGCACCACGGATTTTCTGCCCGTGCCGCCGGAGATATAGCGGGCGCGAACCTATCTTCAGGAGGCGTGTATCATGCGTATTCCCGTGGTGTTTACCATCAACGAGGCCTATGTTCCCTACTGCTGCGTGGCGATGTGTTCGCTGCTTGAGCACGCATCGCCGCAGGACGAATACGTCCTGTACGTCTTTTACGATCAGATGTCCGAGGCGGGCCTCGCGCGCCTGCGCGCGTTCAGTCGCGAAAACGCGCGCGTGGAGCCGGTGTGCGTCCACGGCCTTTTGCACGATTCCATGCGCGTGGTGGGGCGATTCCCCAAGGTGGCCTGCTTCCGGCTCATGATCGCGGAGGCGCTGCCCCACGAGGAGCGGCTTTTGTACATGGACTGCGACGTGGTGGTGCTCGAGGACCTTGCCCGGCTCTACGCGACCGACATCGGCGACACGCTGCTCGGCGCGGTGATGTGCGCGCCGGACTCCGCGCAGCGCATGCGCGAGGGGCTGGGCGTGGAGATCGAGCATGTGTTTTACTCGGGCGTGCTGGTGATCAACGCCGCGCTCTGGCGCGAGGCGAAGCTGTTTGCGCGCTGCATGGACGCGCTGGAGCGGTATCCGAAGATACGCTTCCCGGATCAGGACGCGCTGGCCATCGCCTGCGCCGACCGCGTGACGGCGATCGACCCGGTGTGGAATCAGGTGTCCATGTCCGTGCGCCGCGCGGGGCTGCTGCGCGGCGGCATCGTGCACATGGCCGGGGGCGCGAAGCCGTGGAACGGCTCGTCGGACACGGACTTTGCCTACTGGTACGACGTCGCCGGGCGCGCGGGGCTGCTGCCGCCCGCGCGGCTCGATCCGCCCGACGCGGCCAGGGAATGGAGCGCGCGGCACTTCCACGGCGTGCGCCCCGCGCCGCTTCGGGCGCTCGCGCGGCGAGCGGGCGCGGTGGGCTACCGCTTCGCCTCCGCCTATGTGCCGCGCATGCGGCGCTACATGAAGCGCGTGCGCGTGTGCGTGACCACGCGCTGCCCGGGAAGCTGCGCGCACTGCGAGGCGCTGTGCCCGCACTACGCCGGGCGGCCGGACGTGGAGCCCAAAAAGCTCCTGGACGACCTTGCGCGCCTGTTTCATTACACGCGCGGCATCGGCGAACTGCGCCTGACCGGCGGCGAGCCGCTGGGCTGGGAGGGGCTTGCCGAGGCGCTCTCGTTCGCGCTCAAAAGCGGCCGCGCCTCGCGCGTGGTGGTGGAGACGCCCGGGCTTATCGCGCCCTCGCCGGAGGTCATGGAGCTTCTGCGCGACAGGCGCGTGCGCGTGGAGACGCACGCGGCCTCGCCCGTCCCGGCGCTGCGGGAGCTTCCAAACGCCGCGCCCGCGCAGGACTGGGCGTGGGCGGACTTCGGAGGCTTTGCGCAGCGTGACGCGACCGACGAGGCGCTCTACTGGCAGGCGCGCGCCTGCGGCGTGGACGACTATTACTACTTAAACGGCCGTCTCTACCCCTGCGCGCGCATGGCGCACGGCGCGCAGCTTGGTCTGCTTCCCGAATCGGCGTGCCGCTTCGCCGACCTGCGCGCGGCAAAGGGCGCGTGGCAGGCGGCGCGCTCGCTGGACGCGCTCACGCGGCCCCGGGCGGCGCAGGCCTGCCGCTCCTGCCTGCGCGGCACCACGGATTTTCTGCCCGTGCCGCCGGAGGCTTGACGCGGCCGCGCCGTTTCGCTATACTGATTGCATTCGCACGCAAAGGAGGTCAGGTTCATGGACAGCCTGGAAAAGCGCATACTGGAGGTGCTCATCGACGACGCGCGCACGCCCGTTTCGCAGATCGCGGTGATGCTCGGCCACCCGCAGGAGGAGGTCGCCGCCGCCATCGCGGACATGGAGCGGCGCCGCGTCATCCTCAAGTACCCGGCGCTGGTGAACTGGGACAAGGTGGAGGGCGACGAGGTGGAGGCGCTGATCGAGGTGCGCGTGACCCCGCAGCGCGACCACGGCTTCGACGCCATCGCCGAGCAGATCTACCGCTTTGAGGAGGTGCGCAACGTGTATCTCATGTCCGGCGGGTACGACCTGCTGGTCATGCTCAAGGCGCGCAACCTGAAAAAGCTGGCGCTGTTCGTGGCCGAAAAGCTCTCGACCATCGACGGCGTTCTCTCCACCGCCACGCACTTTGTGCTCAAGCGCTACAAAAACGAGGGCGTCATCACCAGCGAAACGCCCGAGGACAGGAGGCTCAAGGTCACGCCGTGAATTACGAAAACATACTCTGCCGCCGCGTGGCGGACGTGCCGCCCTCCGGCATCCGCAAATTTTTCGACGTCGTAAGCGAAATGGAGGACGTGATCTCCCTGGGCGTGGGCGAGCCGGACTTCAACACACCCTGGAGCTACACCGACGCGGCCATCTATTCCCTGCGCAAGGGCCACACGCACTACACGAGCAACTGGGGCCTGATCGAGCTTCGCCGCGCCATCAACCGCTACATGCTCTCCCGCTTCGACGTGGAGTACGATCCCGCGGACGAGATACTCGTCACCGTGGGCGCGAGCGAGGGCATCGACCTTGCGCTGCGCGCGCTGGTGGAGCCGGGCGACGAGGTGCTCGTGCCCGACCCGAGCTACGTCAGCTACATGCCCAACATACGCTTCGCGGGCGGGACGTGCGTGAGCGTGCCCACCGACGCGCAAAACGGCTTCCGCATCACGCCCGCGGCTCTGCACGCGGCCATCACGCCCAAGACCAAGGCGCTGATTTTGCCCTATCCCAACAACCCCACCGGCGGCGTGATGGGCCGGGAGGATTTGGAGGCCGTGGCCGAGGCGCTGCGCGATACGCAGATCATGGTCGTCTCCGACGAGATCTACGCGGAGCTGACCTATTCGGGGCGGCATGTGAGCTTTGCGTCCATCCCCGGCATGTGGGAGCGCACCATCACGCTCAACGGCTTTTCCAAGGCGTTCGCCATGACCGGCTGGCGCATGGGCTTTGCCTGCGGGCCGCGCGCTGTGATGGAGGTTTTGTGCAAGATCCACCAGTATACCATGCTGTGCGCGCCCACGCCCGGCCAGTACGCGGCGCTGGAGGCGCTGACCTCCGGCGAGCAGAACGACTTTGCCGACGTGCGCCGCATGGTGGAGAGCTACGACCGCCGCCGCCGCCTGATCGTCAGCGGCCTGCGCGAGGCGGGGCTTGCCTGCCACGAGCCGATGGGCGCGTTCTACGCCTTCCCCGCCGTGCCCGCGGGCATGGACTCGCAGACCTTCTGCGAAAAGCTCCTGTGGGAGAAGAAGGTCGCGGCCGTGCCGGGCGACGCGTTCGGCGCGCTGGGCGACGGCTTTTTCCGCTGCTCCTACGCCGCCTCCAACGAGAACATACGCCGCGCGGTGGAGCGCATCGGCGAATTTGTAGCGACCATGTGACGCGAGGCGGCGGGAAACACATTCCCGCCGCCCTTTTTTGCATATACTCCCCCGAGGGGGTGTTTTTTTGTGGGCGAACGCGTGCGCGTGCGCCGGGAGCGGCCCGGCGCGCTCTGTGTGGCCTTCGCGCTTTTGCTGACCATGCTGTGCGTGTACCTGATCACGCTCGGGCGCGCGCATGCGCCCGAG
>DXVG01000135.1 GCA_019409045.1 Clostridiales bacterium
GACGCCGACCCCCGCGCCGAGCGGGGACGGCATGACCGAGATGTCGGGCACGGTGTACGCGGACGTCAACGTCTCCGCGTCCGGCGGCTCGCTGCATGTGCGCAGCGGCCCGTCCACCGACACGGCCAGCGTGACCACCGTGCGCCACGGCTCGACGGTGCAGGTGCTCGCCCAGGGCAGCGAGTGGGCGCGCGTGCGCACGAAGCTGGGCAACGAGGGATACCTGAAAAAGAAGTACCTGATCCTGCGCGGGAGCGACGACGCAAACGACGCGCCGCAGAGCACGCCGGACGAGGGCGAGGTCATCTACCGCGAGCTGCGGGCGGTGACGACGCAGCAGACCGTGGTGCGCACGCAGCCAAGCGAGGGCGCGAGCGCGGTCGCCCACATCGGCGAGGGGACGCGCGTATATGTGAAGGCGTACAACGATCTCTGGGCGCGCGTGACCAACACGAGCGGTACACAGAGCGGATATGTGCTCAAGGCACATCTGAGGGTGGTTTCATGAAGCGTATAAACAGATTTTTCGCGGCGCTGCTGGCGCTGTGCTGCCTGGCCCTTCCGGCGGCGGCGCAGTCGCAGGACGCGCAGACGCGGCTGACGCAGCTCGGCTACCTCAGCTCGAGCATGACCGACATGGAGGCGGCGCTGCGCAACTTCCAGACCGCCAACGGCATCCCCGTCACGGGGAGCCTGGACACGGAGACGCTGCGCGTGCTGTTTCTGGACGACGCGGTCTCCAAGCAGACGTACCTGCAGAGCCTGGCGGCCAAGTACGCCGACGCGCCGCTGAGCGAGGGCGACACAGGCGAGGCGGTGCGCGAATTGCAGGCGACGCTGATCGAGCTGGGCTACTATTCCGGACAGGCCGACGGCGTGTTCGGGAAGGCGACCTGCCGGGCGGTCATGGCGTTTCAGACCGCCAACGGCCTGTACGCCAGCGGCGCGGCGGACAGCGCGACGCTGACGCGCCTGCTGGACGGAAAGTCGCTCTCGCTGCAGGACTTCCTCGCAGGCAAGATCTGCGTGCGGGGCGAAACGGGCGCGGGCGTGCGCTCGCTGCAGCGGCGGCTGCGGCTGTTGGGGTACTACGACGGCGAGTGCTCCGGGACCTTCGGCGAATCGACGCAGAGCGCGGTGCTTCTGTTTCAGCAGGTCAACGGCATCGAGGCCACGGGCGCGGCGGACGAGGCGACCTGTCGGCTGCTCTACTCGGGCGCGGCCGCCTCGCTCTCCGACGACAGCGTGCTGGGCGAGGGCGACACAGGCGACGCGGTGCGCGATCTGCAGCTTTTGCTCCACAGCCTCGGCTACTTCGGCGGGACCGCCGACGCGACCTACGGCCCGAGCACGCTGGTGGCGGTGACGCTCTACCAGATCGCCAACGGCCTCAACCCCACCGGCGAGGCGGACGAGGCGCTGGTGGAGTCCATGCGCAGCCCGCAGGCGGTGCCGCTCTCCGAGGCGACGGACACGCTGCGCGCGCAGGAAGTGCAGATCGGCGGAGACGTTTTCCCGCGCGCGGCGGCGGTGGCCTCGGACATGCTCGGCAAGGCGTTTTCCTCCGCCTCCGGCGAGCTGTTCCCCGGGTTCTCGTTCGTGCAGTACGTCTACGCGCGCGTGGGCGTGGGGCTCTCGGACCCCGGCAGGGCCGTGGAGGGCGACGCGCTGCGCACGTTCGACGCGCAGACGGTGGCATCGGGCGAGATCGTGCTGCTGTTCTTTGAGGGGGACAGCGCCGCGCGGGTGCTCTACGCGGTGAGCCTGGGCGGCACGCGCGTGGCCTACGCGGATTCCTCCACCGGCTACATCGTATCGGGCGACCTGGCCTCCATGGCCTACAGCGGCGCCTATATCTGGGGCGTTACCAATGGATGAGCAAAGGCGCGCGCCCGCGCTCATGCCCGGCGAGCGGCTGGACGACCTGCAGTGCGGCGGCTACGGCCTGATACAGCGCGGCGACGCGTTTCGCTTCGGCACGGACTCCGTGCTGCTCGCGGACTTTGCCGCGCCACGGCCGCGCACGCGCGCGGTGGACTTGGGCTGCGGCACGGGCGCGATCGCCACGCTGATGGCCGCGCACGAGCCGAGCCTGCTGGTGGACGCGGTGGAATTGCAGGCGGACGTGGCGGACATGGCGCGCCGCAGCGTGGCCTACAACGGCCTGGAGGCGCGCATGCGCGTGTTCACGGCGGACATGCGCCAGGCGCACGCGCTGCTCGGCCACGGGCAGTACGCGCTGGCGGTGTGCAACCCGCCCTACGGGCGGGACGGCGCGGCGCTAGTGAGCGCGCGGGAGGGCATGCGCCGCGCGCGGCACGAATGCGGGCTCACGCCGGGCGACGTGGCCGCGAGCGCGGCGCGGCTTTTGCAAAACGGCGGCCGCCTGTGCGTGATCTTCCCCGCGCCGCGGGCGCTGGAGATGATGCGCGCGATGGAGGACCACCGCATCGCGCCCAAGCGCGTGCGCACCGTACACGGCATGCCCGGCCGCGCGCCCCGATTCGTGCTGCTCGACGGCGTGAAGGGCGGCGGCAGCGGGCTTATGTGGCTGCCCCCGCTGGTGCTGCGCGAGCAGGACGGCTCCTTCAGCGCCGAGTGGCGGAGGATATACCGCGTGGAATGAGCGCGGGCTTGGGATTTTAACAAACATCTGGTATACTGAAACCGCCGCGCCCGGGCGAGGCGAACGATTTTGGATGGGAGATATGGGTTGTGGGCAAATGGCTGGGCAATTCCAACAGCGTGCGCATACGCAGATGCGTGCTGATCCTGTTGGACCTTGCGCTGTTTTACATAGCGGTCGAACTGGCGGTGGTGCTGCGCTACGACGGCGCGATCAGCCCCTACATGCGCGCCAGGCTCGACCAGCGCATACCGCTTCTGATGGTGTTCTACACAGGCGCGCTGCTGGTGGGCGGCGTGTATCAGATGATGTGGCGCTACGCCGGGGCGCGGGAGCTGTTCCGGCTGATGTTTCTGTGCGCCGCGGCCACGGGCGCGGTGCTTCTGTGCAACCGCGTGTTCGCCTGGCGCATGCCGCGCTCCCTGTTTTCGCTGATCGGCATATTCGACTTTTTGCTCCTGGGCGCCTCGCGCTTTGGCTGGAAGATATGCCGCGAGGCCTATTACGCCCGACAGGACGATTCGGGGCACAACCGCGTGCTCATCGTGGGCGCGAGCGAGGGCGGGGCCTACGCCGCGCGCGCCTATCAGGAGGGGCGGCGGCTCTCGGGCACGCCGGTGGCCTTTGTGGACGACAACGTGGAAAAGCGCGGCATGCGCGTGTGCGGCATCCCCGTGCTGGGCGAGGTGGCCGACATCCCCGACCTGGTGGAGAAGAAGGGCATCTCCGAGATCATCATCGCGGTGCAGCGCGTCAACGGAAGCCGCCTGAACGAGATCGTATCGGTGTGCAAGTCCACCAAGTGCCGCGTGCGCATACTCAACGACGCCGGCCTGGGCGAGCGCGCCGTGGCCGGGCGGCAGGCCTTCCGCGAGATCAACACCTCGGACTTCCTCTCCCGCGACGAGATCACGCTGGACATGGACGCCATCCGCGGCTACCTGACCGGCAGGGTGGTGCTGGTCACCGGCGGCGGCGGCTCCATCGGCTCGGAGATCTGCAGGCAGGTGATGCGCTTTTCGCCGAAGCTGCTTCTGATCTTCGACGTGTACGAAAACTGCGCCTACGAGCTGGAGTGCGAGCTCAAGCAGCAGTACGGCGCGGACTGCCCCGTGTGCGTGCGCATCGGCTCGATCTGCGACCGCTCGGGCCTGGATCAGCTCTTTGAGGAGTTCCATCCCACCATCGTGTTCCACGCCGCGGCGCACAAGCATGTGCCACTGATGGAGGAGAGCTGCGCCGAGGCGGTGAAAAACAATGTGTTCGGCACGCTGAACCTGCTCTACTCCGCCTCTGAGCACGGCGTGGAGCGGCTGGTGCAGCTCTCCACGGACAAGGCGGTCAACCCCACCAACGTCATGGGCGCGACCAAGCGCGTGACCGAGATGCTCATCCAGAGCTTCGCGCGCAACACGAGCATGCTGTGCATGGCGGTGCGCTTTGGAAACGTGCTCGGCTCGCACGGCAGCGTCATCCCCCTGTTTGAGTCGCAGATCAAAAAGGGCGGGCCGCTCACGCTCACCCACCCGGACATCACGCGCTACTTCATGACCATCCCGGAGGCGGCGCAGCTCGTGTTGCAGGCGGGCGCGCTGGCGAGGGCGGGCGCGATCTATGTGCTGGACATGGGCGAGCCCGTGCGCATCAAGGACCTGGCCGAGAAGCTCATCCGCTTCTACGGCTACACGCCGGGCGTGGACATGCAGATCGAGATCACCGGCCTGCGCCCCGGCGAAAAGCTCTACGAGGAGCTGCTCATGGACAAGGAGCGCGACGGCATGACCTCCACCGCGCACCACAAGATATTCGTGGCCCCGCCCATCGTGGTGGACGATCAGGTGTTCTCCGCGCAGCTGGACCTGTTGCGCGAGAGCGCGCTGCGCGGCGACAACGCGCAGGTGATGGAGAGGCTGCACGAAATTGTAGAAACCTACACGCCCGACGAGCGCGCGCATTCGCAGGCGGAAAGAACCGCTTGACAGCGACGCCGCGAAGACATATAATAATACTGCGGTTCGCCAAAGACGTTCTGCGGCGCGCCGAAGATACCATTTTCGCACTGCATACAAGGAACTTTCCGCGTAGAAGCCGAAAATGCGCCGCCTTGGGGCGGTTTGGGCGCTGCCTGGCTCCCGGCATTTTTGGCCGGGGGCTTTTTGTATGGGAAAGGAGGAGCACATGTCTACGCGCGTGGCGGTCATGAGCATCATACTGGAGGATTCCTCCAACGCCGGGGAGGTCAACGCCGTATTGCACCAGTACGGCGACTATGTGATCGGCCGCATGGGCATCCCCTACCGGCAGAAGGGCATCTACATCATCAGCGTGGCCGTGGACGCGCCGCAGGATGTGATCAGCGCCATGTCCGGCAAGATCGGGCGGCTGCCCGGCGTGAACATCAAGGCCGCGTACTCCAATTTCGTATCCGGCGGCGATGCGTAGCGCGCTGGAGCGGCTGTGCGCGGGCAACGTCCCCTCTGCGGAGGAGACGCGCGCGCTGCTTGCCTGCTCCGACGCGGACGCACAGCGCCTGTTCGCGCGGGCGCGCGAGGTCCGCGAAGCGGTCTACGGGAAGGACGTGTACCTGCGCGGGCTGATCGAGCTGACCAACTACTGCAAAAACGACTGCCTCTACTGCGGCATACGGCGCTCGAACCGCAACGCGCGCCGCTATCGGCTCGCGGACGAGGAGGTGCTCGCCTGCGCGGAGGCCGGGTATCGGTTGGGGCTGCGCACGGTGGTCTTGCAGGGCGGGGAGGACGCGTATTTCACCGACGAGCGGCTCTGCGGCCTCGTGCGCGCGCTCAAGGCGGCGCGGCCCGACCGCGCGGTGACGCTCTCCATGGGCGAGCGCAGCGCGCACAGCTACCGCGCGCTGTTCGCGGCGGGCGCGGAC
>DXVG01000136.1 GCA_019409045.1 Clostridiales bacterium
GCTCTACGGCGTGGAGGTCAAGTTCTACTCCTCCAAGCTCAAGGTCGGCGCGCACTTTGAAACGGCGCTGCCCGGCTTCTACGCCATCGGCGACGGCGCGGGCGTGACGCGCGGGCTGATGCAGGCGTCGGTCACCGGCGTGGTGGTCGCGCGCGACATCATGCGCGCCTCCGGCGAGGCGTGATCGCGCGCGCGGAAGCGATCTGAGCAGGCGGCCAGGTCGATCAGACACAGACCTGGCCGCCTGCGCGCATATTGGAGCGTCGCCCACGCGCCGCCAAAATCGCGCAGCACATAGAACAGCAGCGCCTGCGAGCGATCCACCATCCAGCGGTTGCGCATGGAAATGGCGCGCTTGAAGTGCACGCCCGCCAACTCCTCCGGAACCAGCACGCCGTCGTAGGCGGACGCGTAGAGCGCGCGGTTTTCGTTTATGTCCCGCGCCAGGCGCGGCAGCACCAGCACCAGACGCACGCGCGCGTCGGGATGGCGCGCGCGCAGGCGGCGCACCGCCCGCTCGCACAGGCGGTCAAACTCGCCCATGCCGCCGGAGAGAAACAATATCTCCCGCTCGGCGCGAATCAGGCGCTCCAGCGTCGCGTCCACGCGCCCGTCCACGCCCGCCTCAAAGAGCTGCCTGTGCCCGGCAAAGGTGCATGTAAACACGGTTTTTCCTCCGAAATCGCATTTATAATGCGAAAATTATAGCCTTTATAATGCGTTTTTGCCAATGCCACCGTTTCATAAACTAGTGTTGTGAGGTGGCATTGCATGAATGAGAAAAAGGCGGTCAACGTGGAGATCGGCATGCGCATACAGCGTGCGAGGGAGCGCGCCGGGCTCACGCAGGACGCGCTGGCTGAGCGCGTGGGGCTGGAGCCCAAGAGCGTATCGGCCATCGAGCGCGGCGTGGTGGGCATCTCCGTACCCGCCCTCAGGCGCGTGTGCGAGGTGCTGCGCGTATCCGCCGACGCGCTCTTGTTCGGCGCGGAAAGCGACGCGCGGGACATGGCCGCCCAGCTTGAGCGGCTCACGCCCAGGCAACTGGAGATCGCGCGGCGCATGTTCGAAGGCCTTTTGGAGGCGTTTTCCATGTGAGGGACGCGGGATCACAACGCGGCGAACGCGGCAACGCGCGTGCCGCGTTTTTTCGCGCCGGAGCGTTCGACGACACATGGGATATAAAGCGTTACTTTAATTATATCAGTTAAAATTTATAAATCAAGCATTGACGGGCACAATATCGTAAATTGATTACGATAGGAGGTGTCTGCCGTGAAGGACATGTGGGAAATACTGCGCGATCTGCGCGAGGACAGGGACATGTCCCAGCGAGAGGTTGCGGAGCGGCTCGGCGTCACGCCGCAGCAGTATTCTCAATACGAAAACGGCGTCAATGAGATACCTCTGCATCGCTTCATAAAGCTCGTTGATATATTCGACGTGTCTGCGGATTACCTCCTCGGCCGCACGCAGAAGCAGGCGAACCGGTCCTGGCAGAATGTGCAGGTCACGCGCGACTGCTCGTGCCCGGCGATGGTGAGCGCGGTGCTGTCCCTGAGCGAGGAGGGCCGCGAGGCCGTGGTGGAATACATTCGCCTGCAAAGGCTCAAGGAGCGGACGAAGCGCACATGAGCCAATGCCCGAAAAGCGCCCTGCGCGCGGAGGGAGGCGTCAGATGTGAAGGACATGCGGGAAATACTGCGCGATCTGCGCGAGGACAGGGACATGTCCCAGAGGGAGGCGGGCGAACTGCTCGGCGTTTCCCAACAGCAGTATTCGCAGTATGAGACGGGTGTGACTGAGCTGCCGCTTCGTCACTTTTCAAAGCTCGTCGATATATTCGACGTGTCTGCGGATTACCTCCTCGGCCGCACGCAGAAGCAGGCGAACCGGTCCTGGCAGAATGTGCAGGTCACGCGCGACTGCTCGTGCCCGGCGATGGTGAGCGCGGTGCTGTCCCTGAGCGAGGAGGGCCGCGAGGCCGTGGTGGAATATATCCGCCTGCAAAGGCTCAAGGAGCGGACGAAAAAGAGCTGAAAAAGGGGCCCCCCGCGGGGGCTCCTCAGGATGTGACAAAGTCAACAGACTGCCAGAGTGTTGAGAAAGCCCGCAAGCCAAGGAAGCGAGCTTGCAAACAAGGTTTCTTACATGGACGTAAGTGACCGCAGTTTGCAAGCGATGCTGACGCAGGAAGCAAAAATCACTTCCGCTTGTTTTCTTTCGGAAGTGATTTTTGCGTTTGGGGGCTTTGTCAACGCTCTGAGGGGCCCCCGCGGGGGCTCCTTTTTTGTTGGGCGCTGTTATTCCACGCCCTTTTCGTGCATCAGGCCGGCGATGCGGTAGGCGCTCAGGGGGCTGGTGATCAGCGCGATGCCCTCCTCCTCGGCCTTTTCCACCACCGCGGGCTCAAACTGCACGCCCTCGGCGGCGACGACGCAGCTCATGTCCGCCAGCACGGCCACGGCCACCACGTTCATGTGCGCCTGCACCGTCACCCAGGCCATGCCCTCCCGGCCGCGCGCCATCACCCAGCTCAAAAGGTCGCACACATAGCCGCACAGCACCTCGCGGCCGGTATCCACGGTCTTGGTCTCCACTTTGCCGTCGATGAGCGCGGCAAGCTCCTGAATGGTCATCGCATATTCCTCCATGATCTGTTATTCTCGTGTCGCCTCGGCCATTTCCACCATCTGAGAGGCCATAAAGCTCAAGCGTTCCTTGAGCATGTGGATGCAGTTGAGCTCCGTGGCGTAGCCCTGCACGATGTCCTCGGCCAGCGCCTGACAGGTGGGCGAGCCGCAGCTTCCGCAGTCCAGCCCCGGCAGGCGCTTGCGCAGCTCGCCGATGCGGGCGAGCTTTTCCATGGCTACCTTGAAGTCCTCGTCCAGCCGCGTGTTTTCCATGGGCTTGAGCGGCGTTTCAAAGCCGATCTGGTCGCGCAGCGCGTCCAGCTCCGCCGCGGAGATCTTCTGCTCCGGCCGCGTCTTGGGCAGCATCTGCGCCAGCAGGCGTATGCGGTTGCGGGCGATGAACATGTTTTCAAACGTCAGCGGGCCGCCCACGCAGCCGCCCAGGCAGGCCAGCCCCTCGAAGTAGCGCACCTCGGGCAGGCGGTTGTTTTCGATCTCCTCCAGCACGCGGATGACGTTGTCGATGCCGTCCACGGCCAGCGCCTCGTTCACGCCGATGGCCAGCGCCTCGCCGCCGGTGCGCGCCCAGTTGACCCCGAAGGACGTGGCTGGGAAGTGGGCAAGGTCGGGCCGCGCGCCGCCCTTTCGAAGAAGCTCGGAGAGCAGCCCGTACACCTCCAGAAACGAGATCGCGCCGCTGACCGCGCTGCTTTCGTGGCCCAGAGGGTTGCGGATGGCGGTCATCTTGGCCGCGCAGGGGGTGATGAAGAACACGCCCACGTCCTCGTCGGCCACGCCGCGCTCCTCGCAGAAGCGGCGGCGCGCCTCGATGGCGGCGACCTCCATGGGGCTTTTGAGCTCCACGATGTTTTCAATAAGCTCCGGAAACCGCGTCTGGATCAGCCGCACCACCGCGGGGCAGCTCGAGGAGATCAGCGGCCGCGGCACGCCCGGCTCCTGCATCTTCTCCATGATGGCGCGGCTTACGATGTCCGCGCCGTGCGCGACCTCGCACACATAGTCGAACCCCATCATCTTCAGCGCCGCCGGGATCGCCGCCGCGGCGGTCAGGTCCTTGAACTGGCCGTAGAGCGCGGGCGCGGGCAGCGCGATCTTGTACGGGTAGCGGTTGATGGCGGAGAGGGGGTTGGTGGTGGCCACCTTGGCGTGGTGCTCGCACACGCGGATGCACTCGCCGCAGTCGATGCACCGCTCGTCGATGATGCGCGCGCGGCGCTCGCGGATGCGTATGGCCTCGGTCGGGCAGCGCTTGAGGCACGCGGTGCAGCCCACGCACTTGGTCACATCCAGCGTGACCGAATGGAAGTACTTGTTCATCAGGCTTCGTCCCTTCAGCCGGCGAAGAATTTCATGTGTATGTTGGTGCCCACGCCCACCTCGGAGCGTATGTCGAACTCGTCGGCATTGCGCTTCATGTTGGGAAGGCCCATGCCCGCGCCGAAGCCGAGCATGCGCACCTCGTCCGAGGCGGTGGACCAGCCCTCCTGCATGGCGAGGTCGAGGTTGGGGATGCCCGGGCCGCGGTCGGACACGTCCAGCGTGACGCTGCCGGGCTCGATGGTGATCTCCATCTGTCCGCCCAGGGAGTGTATGACCAGGTTCAGCTCCACCTCGTAGGAGGCCACCGACACGCGCCGGATCACCGGGCTTGGCACGCCCAGCTTGCGCAGCATGCGCTTGATGCTGCCGGAGGCCTCGCCGGCGGTCTCAAACGCGCCCTTTTCCACGGGGTAGACTTCACGGATGACTTCGCTCATTTTTTCCGCCCCGTCCCGCCCGGAAGGCCCGCGGCGTACAGCCGCCCGCAGGCGTCGTAGAGCGTGTACTCGGTCATGAGTACCGCGATGCCTGCATCCTCCGCCATATTCAGAACTTCCTCGTTGGGTTGCTTGCCGCGCACGAACACGATCATCATCACGTCCAACAGCTCCGCCGTGCGCACCGTGTGGGGGTTGGTCAGGCCCGTGAGCAGCACCATCCTGTCCTTGGGGAAGGCGAGCACGTCGCTCATCATGTCCGAGCCGCAGGCGGTGAGGACCTCCTCCTGCGGAAGCGGGCCGACGAGCGTCGTGGCCTGGAGCAAATCCTGGATTTCGGTGGCTTTCAAACAACCAACTCCTTTGTTACAGGCCGTTGAGGTTGCGCAGATAGCGCATGTGGCTCAATGCAATGTCAATGCTATTATACTTTATTTTTGCGGAAAGGGAAAGGGTCGTTTCGGAATTTTCGCCCGATAGCACAAAAAGAGACGCACGGAATTGTTCTGTGAGCGTCAAAAGCCCGGCGCACACGGCGTTTTCCCGCGCGCCGGGGATGGACAAAAGCGCCTCGTGCGCGTCCGAGAGGCGGCCGGAGGCCACGTTGACCAGCGTGCGCGCGGCCCCGGATTCGATCTCGGCGCGGTCGAGCCGCAGCGCGATGTCCGCAAGCTCCTGCGCCACCGCGCGCAAGAGCGCCTCCGCCTCGCACACGCGGGCGATCTGCGCCTCCTGCGCGGTCACGCGCAGGCGCACGCCTGGCGCGCTGTGCTCATGCACAAAGCAGCTTAGCCCCTCCTGCGCAGCCAGCGCGTCCGCCACGCCCTCGGCCTCGGCCTGCGCGCCGTAGCCCGCGCCCAGCACGCAGAAGCCCTCGTCTGTCTCAAGCACATAGCCCGCCGCGCCGCGCGGTATGTAGCGGGCGGCCTCGATGCGCGCCTCCTCCGCGGTGGCGTACTGCCCCAGCGCCACGAAGTGCGCCTCCATCCCGTCAAAGGCCACCTCCTGCGTCACGCGCGGCGCGTCGCCCTCCGGCTCGAGCGCGGCCTCGGGCGCATGCGCGCGCCCGAGCGTGATCAGGTACACGCACAGCATGGTCAGC
>DXVG01000137.1 GCA_019409045.1 Clostridiales bacterium
GCCCGGCGCGCGGGCGATTCCGTGGGCGGCGTGGTGCGCGTGCTGGCCACGGGCGTGCGCGCCGGGCCTCGAGGATGGCCGCGCGCATGCGCTCTCCCCTCTCGGGGTCGATCACGGGGAAAGCGTCCCAGTCGTAGAGGGGAAGGTCGGGCGCCACCGTGTTCGGCTCGGCGTCGTCTATGCCCGCCAGGCGCGCGATGTGCGCGCACACCGCCACGCCGCGCCCGCGCAGAAGCTGCATCGCCAGCGCGCCCGCAAAGCACACGGGCGCGGTCAGCCGCCCGGAGAACTGCCCGCCCCCGCGCACGTCGCGCGCGTCGCCGAACTTTTTCCACGCGGTGAAGTCGGCGTGCCCCGGGCGGGGCGTGGCCGAGAGCGCGGCGTAGTCCCCGCTGCGCGCGTCGCGGTTGCGTATGATCGCCGCCAGCGGCGCGCCGCAGACCTCCCCGCGCTCGTTGAGGCCGGAGAGTATCTCCACCGCGTCGTCCTCGCGCCGCGCGGTGGCGGTGGCGTCCCGGCCCGGCGCGCGGCGGCGCATGAACGCGCGCGCGTAGTCCATGTCCGGCTTCATGCCCGCGGGCAGGCCCTCGATCACCGCGCCAATGGCCGGCGCGTGGGACTGCCCGAACACCGTGACCCGCAATCTATTCCCCAGCGTGTTCGACATCGCATTTCCCTCCCAGTGCACAAAAATCGGCAAAGAAGCCGGGGTAGGACTTGTCCACGGCCTCCGCGCCGGTGATGACGACGCTTTGGCGGCAGACCGTGGCGGCGACGGCGCAGCTCATCACCACGCGATGATCGCCCGCGCCGTCCACCTCTCCGCCCTCGAGCGCGCGGCCGCGTATGCGCAGGCCGTCCGGCGTCTGGCGCACGTCGCCGCCCAGCGCATTGAGCGCCTTTGCCATCGCGCGCAGGCGGTCGCTCTCCTTGATGCGCAGCCGCGCCGCGCCGGTGATCTCGCGCTCCCCGGGCGTGGCGGCCATCACCGCCGCCAGCGCGGGCATGAGGTCCGGCACGTCGCGCACGTCCACGCGGTCCGGACAGGCAAACAGCCGCGCCGCCGCGCGGTCGCCCTGCGCGGAGGCCTCGTCCAGCCCCTCCACCGCCACGCGGCTGCCCAGCGCGTTCGCCGCCAGCCAGAACGCCGCGCCCGACCAGTCGCCCTCCACGCGCACGCGGCCGGGCGAGCGGTATCGCTGCCCACCGGGCACATGGAAGCCGTTTTGCCCACCTTCCACGCGCACGCCGAAATCGCGCATGGTGCGGCGCGTCATTTCGACGTAGGGCGCGGACTCGAGCGGCGTGTCCGCGATGAGCTCGCTGTCCTGCTTAAGCAGCGGCAGCGCAAACAGCAGCCCCGAGAAGTACTGGCTGGACACGTCGCCCGGCAGGTGGTATTCGCCGCCGCGCAGGCCGCCGCCGACCGCGATGGGCGGCGCGTCGCCCTGAACGCATGCGCCGTGCGCGCGCATCGCCTCCAGCAGCGGCGCGTTCGGGCGCTGCGGCAGGCGGCCGCGCCCGGTGAGCGTCGCCCCGCAGTCGAGCAGCGCGGCGAGCGGCAGCAAAAAGCGCAGTGTGGAGCCGCTCTCCCCGCAGTCGAGCACCGCGCCGCGCCGCGGCTGCGCGATGGGCGCGACGCGCAGCGCGGCGCCCTGCGCCTGCACCCGCGCCCCCAGCGCGCGCAGGCAGCGCGCGGTCGCCTCGATGTCCTCGGATGTTCCCGCGCGCTCGAGGACCGTCTCCCCGTCCGCGAGCGCGGCGCAGATGAGCAGCCTGTGCGCGTGGGACTTGGACGGCGGCGCCTGCACGCGGCCTGAGAGCCTTCCCGGATACACGGTCACGCGCATACGCCTTCCCCCAATCCGCGCAGTATGTAGGCGCGCATCTGCCCGACGGGCACGCGCCGCAGCGCGCACGCTCCAATGCGCTCGGGCAGCACCAGCGTCACCGTGTCCCCGCGCCGCTTCTTGTCCAGCGCCGCCGCCGCGCACAGCTCGTCCGCCGAGCAGGGCGACTGCGTGGGCAGGCCGCACGCGCGCGCCGCGCGCACGATGGGCGCCTCGTCCAGCCCCGCCGCGCGGAAGGCCATGACCATGCCGATGGCGACGCACTGGCCGTGCGAGAGCGCAAAGTTCGTGCTCTTTTCCACGGCGTGGCCGAATGTGTGGCCGAGGTTGAGAAACTGCCGCGCGCCGTTGTCGAACGGGTCCTGATCCACATAGTCGCGCTTGATGGACACGCAGCGGGCGACCGCGCCCTCCAAGTCCTCGCGCCACGAGCCGTCGGCCATGGCCTCAAACAGCGCCGCGTCGCGCAGCACGCCGCACTTGATCATCTCCGCCGCGCCGTCGCGCATAAGCGCCTCGGGCAGCGCGCCGAGTATGTCCGTATCGCACAAGACAAGCTTCGGCTGGTGAAACGCGCCCGCCAGATTCTTGCCCTGCGGAAGGTCCACCGCCGTCTTTCCGCCCACGGAGGAGTCCACCGCGGCCAGCAGCGTCGTGGGGATCTGCACGCAGTCCACGCCGCGCATGTACGCGGCCGCCGCGAAGCCCGCCAGGTCGCCCACCACGCCGCCGCCCAGCGCGACCACGAAGTCCGAGCGCGTAAGCCCCATGCCCGCGAAGAACTCCAGCGCCGCGCAGAACGTGGCAAGCGTCTTATGCGCCTCCCCGTTGGGAAAGGCGAACACCTCCGCCTGGATGCCCGCAGCCGCGAGCGAGGCGGTCAGTTTCTGCGCGTACAGGGGCTGCACGCGGTCGTCGGTCACCACCGCGCAGCGCCGGCCCCGCACCGCGCGGGCGACGCGCTCCCCAGCCGTCTGCAAAAGCCCCGCGCCGATGAGCACTTCATAATCTCCCGACTTGACATTTACCGTGCGCATGCGCTCGTCCTCCTTCGCGTCATTCGTCCAGCGCCTCCTTGGCCTCGCGCCCCTCCCGAAGGAGCTCGCGCATGGTCAGCGCGTCGCGCGCGTCCAGCGCGAGCTTGTAGCCCTCCAGCCGCGAGATGAGCGCGCCCAGCTCGGAGGAGAGCATGTCTGCGTTGTCGAAAAACAGCTCCGTCCACATGCGCTCGTTCAGCCGCGCCACGCGCGTCATGTCCAGAAAGCTGCCCGCGGAAAAGCCCTTGTGCCGCGCCGCCAGCGGGCTTTTGACGTAGGCGCTGGAGACGATGTGCGCAAGCTGCGAGGTCAGGGCGATCATCTCGTCGTGCTCCGCGGGCGTGGAGAAGCGCACGCGGCCAAAGCCCAGCGAGAGGAAAAAGTCCTTCGCCAGCTGCACAGTCTCCACGTTCGTGCCCGGCGCGGGCACGAGGATCATGGACGCGTTTTCAAACAGGTCGTCCCGCGCGTAGTCGAAGCCCGAAAACTCGCGCCCGGCCATGGGATGCCCGCCCATGAAGGTAAACTGCGCGCCCGCGAGCGCGCCAAAGAGCGCGTCGCACACAAATCGCTTCACGCCCGCGCAGTCCACCACCAGCGCGCCGGGGCGAAACAGCCGCGCGTGCGAACGTATGTAGTCCACGCAGTCGCGCGGGTAGAGCGCCACGATCACCACATCGCAGGAGGCGAGGTTCTCGTCGGTGAGCCGCTCGTCGATCGCGCCGAGCAGCTCGGCCTTGAGCATGGCGGTCTCGCTCGCGTCCATGCCCAGCACGGTGTGCTGCGTGGCGCGCTTGATATTTCTCGCCATGGAGCCGCCGATCAGCCCCAGGCCCACGACGCCGACGTTCACGCCTCCACCTCCCCGCAGATCGCCGCGCGCACGCCCTCGACCGCGCGCACGACCTCGTCGAACGCGTCCGGCGTGAGCGACTGCGCGCCGTCGGACTTGGCGTGCGCCGGGTCGTTGTGCACCTCGATCATCAGCCCGTCCGCGCCCGCGGCGACGGCGGCCAGCGCCATCGGCCGCACCAGCGCGGCGACGCCCGTGGCGTGGCTGGGGTCCACCACCACCGGCAGGTGCGTCAGGCTGTGCAGCACCGGCACGGCCGAGAGGTCGAGCGTGTTGCGCGTGGCCGTTTCAAACGTGCGGATGCCGCGCTCGCAGAGGATCACGTTGGGGTTGCCGCCGGCCATGATGTACTCGGCGCTCATCAGAAGCTCCTGAATGGTGTTGGCAAGGCCGCGCTTGAGCAGTATGGGCTTCCTGGTCATGCCCAGCTCCTTGAGAAGCTCGAAGTTCTGCATGTTGCGCGCGCCGACCTGTATCACGTCCACATCCTCGAACAGGGGCAGCGTCGCCACGTCCATGATCTCGGTGACGACGGGCAGCCCCGTTGCGCGCTTGGCCTCGATGAGCAGGTCGATGCCCTTAGCATGCAGGCCCTGGAAGGCGTAGGGCGACGTGCGCGGCTTGAACGCGCCGCCGCGCAGAAGCCCCGCCCCCGCCGCCTTGACGCGCTGGGCGACGTAGACGATCTGCTCCTCGGACTCCACCGAGCAGGGGCCCGCGATGATCTGGAAGTTGCCGCCGCCGATCTTTCGGCCCGCGCCGCACTCGACCACGCTGTCCTCCTCGTGAAACTTGCGGTTGGCGTTCTTGTACGGCTCCTGTATGCGCTTGACGGTCTCGACGATCTCCAGCGACTTGAGAACGTCGATGTCCACGGTGGAGGTGTCGCCGATCAGGCCCAGCAGCGTCTGGTGGCTTCCCACGGACATATGTACGTCGAACCCCATCGACTTGAGCCACGCGATGAGATTGTCCACCTGTCGCCTGTCGGCATTGTCTTTGAGCAGTATGACCATGCTATATCTCCTTTCCCGCAGTGGGCGCGTTTTTGGGCGATCCACAAAAAAACGGCTTTGCAGCGACATGTACTGCAAAGCCGTAAACGCTCTTGTAAAACTCTACGCGCAGCAACATGCCCTATCGACAAAGCCGATAAAGCGAAAGTAAAAGTAAGCCTCGCGCGAGAAAATTCTGGTGGTCATGGATTGCCCTCCCGCCGGATTTCGCATCTATGATAGCACGATTTTGGCCGCGCGTCAACAGAAAAATTTGCTCGAAATGTTATCATTTTCGGCGTGAAGTGCCTCCGCGCCCGCGCGACGCGGCGGAAACACGGCCTCGTGCTCGCGCCCGTCGTCCACCAGATGCACCGCGTCGCCCGCGACGGGGGCGCCGTCCAGCTCGATCGCCTCCGCGTCCGCGCGGCAGACGAGCCTGTAGAGGCTTGTGCCGAAGCGCAGGCGCACCTCCGGCGCGGGCGCTGCGTCCGCGGGCGCGCACAGGCGCACACGGTCGCCCTCCCGCTCGTAGCCCACCAGTTCCAGCGCGCTGAGGATGTACCAGCTCGCCGCGCCGGTGTACCACGTCCAGCCGCCGCGGCCGACGTGCGGCTCCTGCGCGTACACGTCCGCCGCGATCACATACGGCTCCACGCGGTAGCGGTCGGCCTGTGCGCGCGTGCGCGCGTGGTTCGCGGGGCAGAGCATGGTCAGCAGCTTCCACGCGCGGCGCGCCTGCCCCGTGCGTGCATACGCCCTGTCTCTTATA
>DXVG01000138.1 GCA_019409045.1 Clostridiales bacterium
GCTTCTTTTCTTTCGGAAGTGATTTTTGCGTTTGGGGGCTTTGTCAGCGCTCTGAGGCGCCGTCTCCGCGCATTGCGGGGACGGCGCTCTTCGTTTGGAAATTCAGGCCTCGGATGTCTGCGCGGACAGGTCGCGGCGCATGTAGAGCCGCTCGTCCGCGTCCTGGCCATAGACGAGCACATAGGGCGGGTCCGGTATCTGCGAATAGAGCTCCTCCAACCGCCTCCAGCCCGTGTAGATATAATCGACCTCGGCCTCGCGGATGATGCGCTGCCAGTCCGCGTGCATCTGCGGCATCTGGAGGTTCAGATAGCAGAAGTAGCGCGTCGAATCGGGCGGGAGAATGTCCGCGGCGGTGTAGATGCCGCTGTCCATGAGGTACAAGTCCAGCAGCGTCGCCTCCGGCGTCTGCTCCATGACGGAGGCGATGCGGTAGGGAAGCACATCCTCGCGCTCGAGCCGCGCTTCGCGCAGGGCGCTTCGGACGGGCGTGCGAAGCAGCACGACGCAGCACGCCGCCAGCAGCGCGCACTGTGCGGCGACGCGCGCGCGGGGCGCTTTCACGCGCCCGAGGAGCTCGTCCAGCGCGATCACGCCCGTCACCGACAGCGTGGCAAGCGGCAACAGGCCGTATACAAACAGGCGGGCGCTGAGGAGGATCACGAGCATCACCGCCGCGACGATCGAGAAAACGTGCCACGCCTCGCGCCGCCGTCCGCTGCACAGCGCGTATATCCAGCCCAGCAGCGCAAACAGCACATAGCGCAGGTTCCCCCACAGGTAGGAGATCACCTTGCCGCCGATGAAGCGGATCTTCCAGAGCAGGCTCCCCGCGTTGCCGTAGAGGAATATGTTGTTGTAGAAGTAGGCCTCCCAGAGCGCGTCGAACGCTCTGTGGTAGGCAAAGTAGCAGATCACGGGCACGCTGGCGGTCAGCGCGCCCAGCAGCACGAACGCGAGCGCGCGGCCGATGAGCCTGTAGTTGCGCTCGCGCAGCGCCACCGCAAGGGGCACGACCATCGCGCCCAGCGCGTAGGAAAGGCAGATGTACTTGCACCAGAACACGAAGCCCGCAAGCACGCCGATGGCGTAGAGCGAGCCGCGCGATATGTCGTGTGGCTCGCTTTTGAGCATGCGCAGCGTCGCATAGAGCACATAGGCGGCCATCACCAGCACAAACTCCTCGGCGCTGTCCCCGTGGGAGAAGGAGCGGTTGGCGTACACCAACACGCCCAGCAGCGCGACCCAGGCGGCCAGCCGCCAGCCGCGGCACGGCCGGTAGAGCAGCAGCGTGCGCGCGAGGAAGTACAGCGTGGCCGTGGCGGCGAGCACCTCGAGTATGTATATCTCCAGGAACGGGTTCACGCTCTGGCCGGGGATCCATTCCACGCATGCGTGCAGAAAGTACAGAAGCGGCCCCTTCTGCTCGTAGATGTCCCGATAGAGCACGCGGCCGTTGGCGATGGCCCTGCCCACGGTGTAGAAGCAGTTGGCGTCGCACCATGTGTTCATCGGGTACAGAAACGAGCATCGGCTCATCAGCGTTATGACCAGAAATGCCGTCAGAAAGCACACGCTCAGGAGCTTCGCCCCGGAGACGCGGCGCAGCGCAAGACCAGTTTTCATTCCCTCAATCTTCCCTTCCCTCAAACCAGCCGCATTGATTATACTACTTGAGCAATTTTTTGTCAACATCTTGTCGAAATCGTGTCGCATACGGCGTATGCGCAACTGTGGTATAATCATGGCGGGCAGGTGAGGTGGATGCGTTTATTTGGGCAGTACATCCGCGCGCACCGCAAGACGGCGCTGGCGCTGGCGGTGTTTACGCTGATCTTCTGGGTGGTTTTGCACCTCTATAGAGTCCCGGCGGAGGCGGCGCTGTACGCGGGCGGGCTGTGCTTTTTGCTGCTGCTCGCGCTCGCCGTGGCGGACCTTGTGCGCTTTCGGGCGCGCCACGCGGCGCTGACGGCGCTGGTCGGGCGCGTGGCGCTGGGGCTGGACGGCCTCCCCTCCCCCGCCAACCTGATCGAGGAGGATTACCAGCGGGCGCTGCGCGCGCTGTGGGCGGATCGCGTGCGCGCAGTATCGCGCGCGGACGCGGCGATGAGCGACATGCGGGACTATTACTCGCTCTGGGCGCATCAGATCAAGACGCCCATCGCGGCGCTGAACCTGCTGCTGGGCAGCGAGGGCGAGGCCGCGCGCGAGCTGTTTCGCGTAGAGCAGTATGTGGACATGCTGCTCTCCTATGTGCGTCTGGAGAGCGACACAAACGATCTGGTGCTGCGCCAGTGCGATCTGGACGCCATACTGCGCGGCGCGGCGCGCAAGTACGCGCGCTTTTTCGTGCGCCAGGGCGTGCGGCTGGAGCTCGTGCCCACGAACCGGAGCGTACTCACGGACGAGAAGTGGTTTGCCTTCGCGGTGGAGCAGTTTCTCTCCAACGCCGTGAAGTACACGCCCTCGGGCTGCATCCGCCTGTATGTGGAAAACGACTTTCTGGTGGTGGCCGACACGGGCATCGGCATCGCGCCGGAGGACCTTCCGCGCGTGTTCGAGCGCGGCTACACCGGCTACAACGGCCGCACGCAGCGCAAGTCCACCGGCATCGGTCTGTACCTGACGCGCCGCGTGCTGGACATGCTCGGCCACAGCATACACATAGACTCCGCGCCCAACGCGGGCACGCGCGTGTCCATCTCCCTCAAGCGCCCGGACCTGAGCCAGTGAGATCTGCCGGCCTTGCCGACCCCGCGCAGGTCGGCTTTTTTGCGCAACCTTACAAAACTGTAAGTTTCCGGGCCGAAATGTAAGCCAAAGCTATGGAAGGGGCGTTTTTGGCCTGCTATACTGGTGGCATCTTCTCAAGGAGGTTTCTGCAAGATGACGATCCTCAGGGCGAACAATCTCAAAAAGGTATATGCCACGCGCTTTGGCGGCCACCATGTACAGGCGCTTTCCAACGTTTCCTTTTCCGTGGAGGAGGGCGAGTACGTCGCCATCATGGGCGAGAGCGGCTCGGGAAAGACGACGCTGCTGAACATACTGGCGGCGCTGGACAGGCCCACCAGCGGCGAGGTGTGGCTGGGCGACCGGCTGCTGAGCGACATTCCCGAGCGCGAGCTGGCCGCCTTCCGCCGCGACAACCTGGGCTTTGTGTTTCAGGAGTTTAACCTGCTGGACACGTTCTGCGTGCGCGACAACATCTACCTGCCGCTGGTGCTCAAGCGCATGGCGCCCTCGGACATGGCGCTGCTGCTCAAGCCCCTGGCGCGCAAGCTGGGCATCGACCGGCTGCTGGCCAAGTACCCCTACGAGATCTCCGGCGGCGAGAAGCAGCGCACGGCCGTGGCGCGGGCGCTGATCACCTCGCCCAAGCTGCTGCTGGCCGACGAGCCCACCGGCGCGCTCGACTCCCGGTCGACGGATTCTCTGCTCAACCTCTTTGGCGAGATCAACCGGGGCGGGCAGACCATCCTCATGGTCACCCACTCGGTCAAGGCCGCCAGCCACGCGGGCAGGGTGCTGTTTCTGCGCGACGGCGTGGTGTTCCACCAGCTCTACCGCGGCGGCGCGGCGGAACACGAGTTCTACCAGCGCATACTCGACGCCATGAACGCCCTTTCCAGCCCCGAACCGCAGGGCGAATTTGCCGGCATGGAGGTTTCCTACCATGCGTAAACTCTTCTACGCGCGGCTGGCGCTTGACAACATCCGCAAAAACGCGCGGACGTATATCCCCTACATCCTCTCCTGCGTACTCACCGTGGCCATGACCTACATCCTCTACATGCTCCCGGAGGATCCCGGCCTCACGGGTACGCGCGGCGAGATCACCATCCGCTCGACGCTGGTGTTGGGCAGCTTCGTGGTGACCATCTTCGCGGTCATCTTCCTCTTTTACACCTCGAGCTTCCTCACCAAGCGGCGGCGCAAGGAGTTCGGCCTGCTCAACGTGCTGGGCATGGAGAAAAAGCATCTGGCGAAGATGATGTTCTTTGAAACGCTGTTCGTGGGGCTGTTCAGCGCGGTCGTTGGTCTGGCGCTGGGCGTGGCGCTCTCCAAATTGGTGCTTCTGTTTTTGCTGAAGCTGCTGGACTTTGACGTGGCCTTTGGGCTGACGTTCTCCCTGAAGGCGGCGCTGATCACGCTTTTCATCTTCGCGGCGATCTTCCTGCTCATCCTGCTCAACAACATTCGTCTGGTACACTTTGCCAGCCCCGTGGAACTTCTGCGCGGCGACAAGGTGGGCGAGCGTGAACCAAAGGCCAAGTGGCTGCTGGTACTCATCGGCGTCGTGACGCTGGGTTCGGGTTACTTGATGGCCGTGACCATCCAGAACCCTTTGGAAGCGCTGATGTTCTTCTTCGTGGCGGTCGTGCTGGTCATCATCGGCACCTATTGCCTGTTCACCGCCGGCAGCATCGCCGTTTTGAAATTGCTGAAGCGGAACCGACATTACTATTACCAGCCGGAACACTTCATCTCCGTTTCCGGCATGATGTACCGCATGAAGCAGAACGCGGTCGGCCTGGGCAACATCTGCATCCTCTCGACGATGGTGCTGGTGATGCTCTCCGCCACCTCGACGATGTTCATCGGCACGGAGAGCAGCCTCATGGGGCGCTACCCGCGCGAGATCGCCGTGCAGGACTGGGACCTCGAACGCCGGGACGACGTAAACGCTGTCATCGACGACTGGCTGTCGGACAACGGCTGGACGGCGGAAAACCGCATCGACTATGTGAAAGAGGAATTTTCCGGCCTGCTGCGCGATGGAGGGATGATCTTCGACTATACCGAGGACTTTGATTCCGGCGAGCTGGTGACGCTCAGCTGCGTGTCTCTGGAGGACTTCAACCGCCTCACGGGGCGCAACGACGTACTGGAACCCGGCCAGATCTACCTGTTCCCCTACGATGGCGACAGTATCGAACTGCTGGGTCTGGAGTTTGAGACGCTCGACCCCGGCGACGTGGACCTGATGGCCACCTTCACCGGCAGCTACTATGGCCTCTACGGAGACATCATCACCCTCGTGACGCCCGACATGGCCACGCTGGAGGAACTGGACAGGCGGCAGCAGGAGATCTACGGCAGCTCGGCGTCGGCGCTCATCCATCAGGTCGCCTTCGACATCGCCGAGCCGGTGGACTTTGAGAATATCTTCCGTCAGGACGATCTGCTCTCTCGCCTTTCCGAGGGTGCGGGGGTCGAGGGCGTGCGCGTCTATGTGCGCGAGCAGGAGCGCGACTACATTTACAGCATGAACGGCGGGCTGTTCTTCCTCGGCGTGTTCCTCGGGCTTTTGTTCATCATGGCCACAGTGCTGATCATGTACTACAAGCAGCTCTCCGAGGGCTACGACGACAAGCGCAACTTCGCCATCATGCGCAAGGTGGGGCTTGAAAAGGCGGAAATCCGCCGCTCGGTGCGCTCGCAGGTGCTCATCATGTTCTATCTGCCGCTGATCACCGCCTG
>DXVG01000139.1 GCA_019409045.1 Clostridiales bacterium
AAGCAGGCCCGACCGGCCCGACCGGCGAAACCGGCCCCACGGGCCCGACCGGCCCGACGGGCGACACGGGCGCGCAGGGCGACGAAGGCCCGACCGGCCCGACGGGCCCCACGGGCGCGACCGGCCCGACCGGCCCGACGGGCGACACGGGCGAAGCAGGCCCGACCGGCCCGACCGGCGAAACCGGCCCCACGGGCCCGACCGGCCCCACGGGCGACACGGGCGCGCAGGGCGACGAAGGCCCGACCGGTCCCACGGGTCCCACAGGTCCCACGGGTCCGACCGGCCCCGCGGGCGCGGCGGGCATTGCGGGCCGCAGCATGGTGCTCGGAACGACGCGCAGCGGCGAAGCCGGTACGGAGGCGCTGGTGGAGGACATCGGCGACGAACTGCAGGGACTGCTCAACTTCGTCATCCCTAGGGGCGATTGCGGCGCGACCGGCCCCACCGGCCCGACGGGCCCGACCGGCGCCACTGGCGCGACTGGCCCCACCGGCGCGACCGGCCCGGCGGGCGCCGCCTCCGCCGCCATCGCCTATCAGCTCGGCGCGCTGCGCAACCAGGCTGCGGGCGGCGGGCTGGCGCTCTCCACGCTGCAGGCCGACCCCGAGAGCGATTACGCGCTCGGCGCGGATCACATCGTGCTCCGCCTTGCCGGAACGTACCTTCTGCACTATGTGGTGTTCGTGCCGCAGGGCGCGGCCATCGACACGGTGCTGCGCTTGCAGGCGAACGAGAGGACGCTGCTCTCCAGCGTCGTGCGGGCGGTCAAGCGCGCCGATTCCGCGCAGAGCGCGACCTTCTGCGGTCAGGCGCTGATCGTGGCCGAGCGCGGAACCGTGGTGCGCGTGGCGAGCTCCGGGCTGTTGAACCTGACCGACTCGGCCTCCAACACGGCGGTATCCCTGTCGGTCGACCGGGTGGTGTAAGCCGGCAAACCGGCGCGCCTCGCTCCATGAAGCGAGCCGAGGCCCGCGGAATCCCGCGAGCCTCGGCCGGCGACGCGCCTGCGCCGGGTTACTTACTTTCTTCCTTCTTGTTGGTGGCGCGGTTTAAGATCATCACCACCGCCATGATGATGGCGATGACGACAAAGATGCCGCCCCAGCCCTGGAACATGATGCCCAGCGAGTCGACAAAGGCGCCGCCGTCGAACTTGAAGGAAAAGGTGGCCTCGGTGGAGGTCGCCGTCTCCTCCTCCATGCCGAGCGTCTCAAGGTACGCCTCCTGCTCCGCGACCTGCGCGGAAAGCTCGTCCAACTGCTCTTGCATCATTTCAAACTGGGCGTCAAACGTCTCCTGAGTCGTCTGATTGTTGATCGCAGCCATATGCGTACCTCCTTATGCCACAACCGGGATCAGGGAAATGATCATGCCGCCGGCGATGACCGAGGCGATCTGCCCGGCCACGTTCGCGCCCGCCGCGTGCATCAGCAGGAAGTTCTGCGGGTCTTCCTTCAGGCCCATCTTGTGCACCACGCGGGAGGACATCGGGAAGGCGGAGATGCCCGCCGCGCCGACCATGGGGTTGATCTTCTTCTTGAGGAACAGGTTGAGGAACTTGACGAAGAACACGCCGCCGATGGTGTCGAAGCAGAACGCCACCAGGCCGAGAGCGAGGATCACGAGCGTTCCGAGGTTGATGAAGCGATCCGCCGTCATCACCGGCGCGACCGACAGGCCCAGCACCAGCGAGACCAGGTTCGCCAGCACCTTCTGCGCGGTCTCGGAAAGCGAATTGAGCACCAGGCACTCGCGCAGCAGGTTGCCGAACATCAGAAAGCCCACCAGCGCCACGCTCTTGGGCGCGGCGATGCCGGCGATGAATGTGACGAAGATGGGGAAGAGTATGCGCGTGGTGCGCGATATGTTGGCGGGGTTGTACTCCATCTTCATCAGGCGCTCTTTCTTGGTGGTGACCAGCCGGATGCACGGAGGCTGTACGATGGGCACCAGCGCCATGTACGAATACGCCGCCACGATGATCGCGCCCATGTACTGCGTGTCAAAGTACTGCGCCACGAAGATGGAGGTGGGGCCGTCCGCCGCGCCGATGATGGCGATGGAGGCCGCGTCCTGCAGGGAGAAGCCCAGCAGGCGGGAGATCGACAGCGTGAAGAAGATGCCGAACTGCGCCGCCGCGCCGCACAAGAGCATCTTGGGGTTGGAGAGCAGCGGGCCGAAGTCGATCATCGCGCCGATGCCGATGAACAGAAGCAGCGGGAAAAGCTCTGTGGCGATGCCCGCCTCATAGAGTATGTTCAGCTCCTTGAGCGCGCCCCACTCGGGCAGGTTGACCAGTATCGCGCCAAGGCCCATCGGCAGAAGCAGCGTCGGCTCCATTTCCTTCTTGATGGCCAGATAGATCAGCGTGCCGCCGATCGCCCACATGACCACCATTTGCCATGTGATGCTCTGAATGTTTTGCCACAGCCAGTCCATAGACATCCCCCTTGGTGTTCTTGTGTTTGCCGCGTCATGGCGCAAAAAACGCCCTCACAGTTGCCGCCGTGAGGCCGTCATGCGCTCCGGCGCGCGGCGCGGGTGCAAACTCCCCTTAATACATGAGTATACCATCAAATGTCGATCACTGTCAAGACGCGCTGTCGGAACCTTCACGATTTTTGAATATCCAGAACTTGCTGGCAAAGTAGTTGGCGGCGATGACCACCACCTGCACGATCAGCT
Organism: Clostridiales bacterium; assembly: GCA_019409045.1. Classification (GTDB taxonomy): domain Bacteria; phylum Bacillota; class Clostridia; order Christensenellales; family Aristaeellaceae; genus Pullichristensenella. The sequence goes on from DXVG01000139.1 coordinate 2,689, forward strand.
TTGCGAGCAGGTCGTTCATGCCCAGCGCGCCGACAAAGAGCATCATCAGCAACACGTCCATGCCCAGAGAGACGACGCGCGCGGAGAGGAACTGCGCGATCTCGCGCTTTACGTCTCCGCCCTTGCTTTTGAACACCCAGCGCTTGTTGGGGTAAAATGCGAACGCCACCGCCGCCAGCCACGCCACCAGCGTGCCCGCCACGGTCAGGCCGACATTCTGATAGCTGTCGTCCAGGATCAGCGCCGCAAGGCCCGGGCTCTGCCCGCCGCCGCCCACCAGACGAGTGAAGAGGAAGTAGACCACATAGTTGACCAGCGTGGTCAGCCCGCCCACCACGCAGTAGAGGAATATCTCCCGCAGGCGCTCGTTGTTCCAGAGCTTTTTGATCATCGCAGCGTCCTCACAAGGTAGATCATGTCGTCCAGCTCGCCCTCGTCAAACGTCACGCCGGGGTAGTTGTCCCGGAAAAAGTGCCTCTCCACATACGCCCGCGCAAAGCCCTGCCGCTCGTAGAAGGGGACCTGCACCTCGCATGTGCCCACATACAGCGCGTCGTACTCCGCGGCCAGAAGCCGCGCAAGATGCGCAAGCAGCCGCGTGGCGTAGCCCTTGCCGCGCTCCTGCGGCGCGGTGGCGAGGTTTTTCAGCTCGCAGTTTCCGTCCTCGCGCCGCACGACCACCGCCTCGCACACGGCGATGCCGTGCGCAAAGAGCACATACATCTCCCCGCGTCGATGTAGCGGTCGATCATCGCCTCGCTGGGGTCGGCGTCCAGCAGCAGCGGCATGTACTCGCGCTTGCCCGCGCCGATGCGCCGCACCTCCTCCGGCGCCAGCTCGCCGCTCTTCCAGTGCCTGCGGCACAGCGCGACGTAGCTTTCGTTGCCCCCGAGCATGATCTGCTCGCCGGACTTGACCACCTTGCCGCCCGACACGCGCGCGTTGAACGTGGCCTTGCGGCCGCACCAGCACACGGTCTTGATCTCCTCGATGGTGTCCGCCCACGCAAGCAGCCAGCGGCTCCCCTCGAACAGGTTGCCCTGAAAGTCCGCGCGCAGGCCGTAGCAGATCACCGGTATGCCCAGATCGTCTACGATGTCCACCAGGCGCTGCACCTGCGCCTTGGACAGAAACTGCGCCTCGTCCACGATCAGGCAGTCGTAGAGCGCCACGTCCAGCCTGTCCAGGTCCTCCACAAACTCGCACGGCGCGCTCAGCCCCGAGCGCGAGCCGACCAGGCTCTCCCCGTCGCGGCTGTCCAGCCGGGGCTTGAGCAGCAGCGCGTTCTGGCCGCGCTCGCGGTAGTTGTATTGCACCATGATGGCGTTGGCGGTCTTGGACGAGCCCATCGCCCCGTATCGGAAGTACAGCTTTGCCATGCGCATTCCCCTTTGCCGCCCGTCCGCGGGCGCAAAAAAGCGCCCCTGCGCGGGAAGCGGTTTTTCCACCGACTGCTATTCGACGCGCGCGGCGGGTTTTCCTGCCTCGCGCTTGCAAGCGGCAGATTTAACGGTTACAATGGAGGCAGGGGGTGCAGAGCATGCGCATCGCGGGCGTGATCGCCGAATACGACCCGTTTCACAACGGGCATCTCTATCATCTGGAACAGACGCGGCGCGTGACCGGCTGCGACTACATCGCCGTGTGCCTGTCCGGAAACTTCACGCAGCGCGGCGAGGCGGCGTTCGCCTCCAAGTGGGCGCGGGCGCGCATGGCGCTGTGCTGCGGCGCGGACGCCGTGTTTGAGCTGCCCGCGCTGTTTGCCGTGCGCACGGCGGACTGGTTTGCCCGCGGCGGCGTGGGCGTGCTGGCGGGGCTGGGCTGCGACGATTTGTGCTTCGGCTGCGAGACGGACGACATGCAGCTTCTGCGCGCGCTCGCCCGGCTGCGGGAGCGCGAGCCGGAGGCGCTCTCCCGCGACGTGCGCCGCGGCCTGGAGGCGGGCATGAGCCACGCGCGCGCCTGGGGCGAGGCCGCGGCCAGGCGCCTGGGCGTGGACGCGCGCGCGCTGCACGCGCCGAACCTCGCGCTGGCGGTGGAGTACCTGCGCGCCCTGGGCGAGGGCGGCATGCGGCCGCACGCCATACTGCGCCGGGGCGACTACCACGGCGACGCGCTCGCGCCGGTGTGCTCGGCCACGGCGGTGCGCAGGGCCTGGGCGGCGGGGGAGGACGTGTCCTGCGCCGTGCCCGCGCAGAGCCTTGCGCTGTTTCCCGGGGCGAAGCGCGCGCCGCTGGACATGGCCGTGCTCTACAGGCTGCGGCAGGGCGACCTGTCCCTGCCGGACGCCGCGGAGGGGCTGGACGCGCTGCTCGTGCGCGCGGCGCGGGAGAGCGGAACGCTCGCGGAGGCCATCGACCGCACAAAATCCCGGCGCTATACGCGCTCGCGCATCGCGCGCGCGGCGGCGCACGCGGCCGCGGGGCTGACCGCGGAGCTGGCCCGCGCGTATGCCGCGCCGCCGTACGCGCGGCTGCTGGGCCTGCGCGTGGGCGCGGAGCCGATGCTCGCGCAGCTCTCCCGCAGGGCGAAGCTGCCCATCGCCTCCGATCCCGCGCGCCTGAAGGGCGACGCCTGCTTCGAGCTGGAATGCCGCTTTACCGACCTGTGGGCGCTGGGCGAGCCCGACCCGCGCGACCGCCGCGCCGGGCAGGAATTCACCCGCCCGTTCGTGCGCGTGGAGCGCCCCTGAAAAACACGCCCCGCTCCGAATCCCTCGGAGCGGGGCGCCAGAGCGTTGCCAAAGCCCCCAAACGCAAAAATCACTTCCGAAGGAAAAGAAGCG
>DXVG01000014.1 GCA_019409045.1 Clostridiales bacterium
GCGCGCGCCTCCTCCGCCAGGCTCTGCGCCGCCGCCGCGAGCTCGGAGCGCGCGGCCTCGCGCCTGCCGGTCAGGTGGCGTGCGAGCGTCTCGCAGGCGCGGGCGAGTTCCGCGTCGCCCGCGGAGCGCGCCGCGTCCACCATGCCCTTGCAGGCGGCGTCCATGTCCGGCCGCGCGCGGTGGTGCACGATGGGCGTATCGCAGGCGATGCCGCGCTCGTTGAGCGATTCCACCAGCTTGCGCACATAGTCCGGGCGGCTCTTGATGACCGAGCGGTACTTGTTCTGATAGCGCAGCATCAGGCTGTGGTCGCCCCCGGAGAGCGCCTGAAGGCAGGAGCGCACGCTCTTTCCCTGCGCGCGCGCGGTGAGCACCTGCTCCATCAGCCAGTCCACTTCCTGCTGTGTAAAGGGCACAAACCGCGCGGTGCGCTCCGCGCCGCCCTCGCGCTTTTGTACCTGCGCGTAGTAGTAATTGCGGATGCTGTTGGGCCTGCGGCCCGTCTTTTCGGCGATGCGCTCGAACACCGCCTTGAGCGGCAGGCCCTGCTGCTGCGCCTCGTCCGCCGTTTCCCAGAGAAGCTCGTTTTCAAATTCGCTCCAGCCCGTGCGCCTTCCGGCGCGAGAGATCGCCTGTTCCATCGTTTCCCCTCCAAAGCGTTGATCGGGCCCGCGCCGCGCGGCCGGTTTCCCTGACTGATACAGAGTATGCGCAACCGGTGACGGCAATATACTGATTTGGCGATTTTACGGAAATATTTTTCCGGGAGTACCCAAATCCGCGCGCGTATGCTATAATGAACGGCGAGGAGAACTGCGCCCGCACGGGCGATACCGGGAGGGAAGAGCGTGCGTTGGGACATCGGTGTGGACCTGGGCACGCGCAATGTGCGCGTGGTCACCGGCGGCGGGGAGCCCCTGTTTCAGGCGGCGGCGCTGGCCGTGCTGGACGGGCAGGAGACGCCCCTGTGTGCGGGCGACGCGGCGTTTGCCCTCTACGGGCGCGAGTGCGCGGGCGCGAAGGTGTGCTTTCCGCTGGAGGACGGCACGCTGCGCAACAACGAGCACGCGCGGCGGCTGTTTCAGTGGGTGCTGGCCGCGGCGGGCGAGAGAAGCCGCGCGCGCAGGGCGCGGATGCTGATCACCTGCGCGCCGTTTGCGCGGCCCGTGCAGCAGGAGGCGCTTTTGCGCGCGGCGCTGGACGCGGGCGCGAGCGAGGCCGCGCTGCTTCGCTCGGACGCGGCGCAGGCGCTGGGCGCGGGGATGGACGTGCGCGCGCCGGAGGCCGCGCTCGTGGTGGACGTGGGCGCGGGCAAGATATCGGCCACGCTGTTTACGCGCGGGCTGGTGGCGGCGTTTGCCTACCTTCCCTACGGCATGCTGCGCGTGGACGAGCGGCTCGCGCGGCTTCTGCGCACGGAGCTGGGGCTGCTGGTGGGCCCGCGCACGGTGGAGGAGGTGCGCCTCTCGCTTGCCAGCGCGCTTGCGGCCGCGGACGTCGAGATGGCGGCCGCCGGGCTCAACGCGCGCACGCGCCTTCCGGAGATCTTCCATGTGCGGCCGCAGATCGTCGAGCGCGCGCTCGGCGGCGTGGTGGAGGAGATACTGGGCATGGTGGCGGGCGTCGTGGACAACGCGCCCGAGGAGCTAGCCGCGGACCTCAACGACGCGGGCTGCGTGCTCACCGGCGGCGGCGCGCTCCTGCCGGGGCTGGACAAGCGGCTGGGCGACCATCTGGGCATCCCCTGCCGCGTGGCGGACGCGCCGCAGGCGTGCGGCGCGGTGGGCCTTTCGCGCGCGATGGACGCGCCGGACGCGCACGCCTCGCTTCTGATGGAGAGCATGGCCAGAACGGCGCGGCACTAGCCGCGGGTAGAATCCTCGGACATACAGGCGGTTTTTGAACGGCAAAAAGCCCGCAAACGCGGGCTTTTTGCGATATTCCGGGTCGGCGAGGTCAGATTTCGTCCAGGTCGAGGTCGTCCTCGGCGTCCTCGGCGTCCTCCGGCTCGGCGATCTCCTCGACGATGTTGCCGTTCACGCCGCCGGTCTGGAACGCCTGACGGATCTTCGCCTCCAGCGCGTCGAACAGATCGGGGTGCTCCTTGATGTACTTGCGCGCCGCGTCGCGCCCCTGCGCGATGCGCTCGCCCTCGTAGGCGTAGAAGGAGCCGCTCTTCTTGATCAGCTCGCGCTCCACGGCCAGGTCGAGTATCTCGCCCTCGCGGGAGATGCCCTCGCCGTAGAGCATGTCTACGGTGCAGCTCTTAAACGGCGGAGCGACCTTGTTTTTGACGATCTTCATCTTCACGCGGTTGCCGATGATCTCGGTGCCGTCCTTGATGGACTCGCTCTTGCGGATGTCTATGCGCACGGAGGCGTAGAACTTGAGCGCCTTGCCGCCGGTGGTGACCTCGGGGTTTCCGTAGACGATGCCCACCTTCTCGCGCAGCTGGTTGATGAATATGGCCACGGCGTTGGTCTTGGAGATCACGCCCGCCAGCTTGCGCAGTGCCTGCGACATCAGCCGCGCCTGCAGGCCCACATGGCTGTCGCCCATGTCGCCGTCGATCTCGGCCTTGGGCACCAGCGCCGCCACCGAGTCGATCACCACGATGTCGATCGCGCCCGAGCGCACCAGCGCCTCGCAGATGTCCAGCGCCTGCTCGCCGTTGTCGGGCTGGGAGACGTACAGTTCGTCGATGTCCACGCCCAGGTTTTTCGCGTATACGGGGTCGAGCGCGTGCTCCGCGTCGATGAAGGCCGCGGTGCCGCCCGCCTTCTGCGCCTGTGCGATGGCGTGCAGCGCCACGGTGGTCTTTCCCGAGGATTCGGGGCCGTAGATCTCGATGATGCGGCCCTTGGGAAGCCCGCCCACGCCCAGCGCGAAGTCCAGGTTCAGGCAGCCCGTGGGGATGACCTCCACCTGCATGCGGTCGGCCTGATCGCCCAGCTTCATCACCGAGCCCTTGCCGAAGTCCTTTTCGATCTTGCCCAGCGCCACTTCCAGCGCGCGCCTGCGCTCGTCGCCAAACAGCTTGGATGCCGGGCTCTTTCCGCCCTTCTTATCCGCCATGAAACGCCCTCCGTGTCAACATGTTTGCCATCATTATAGCATGCTGCATGGCAAAAATCTATCGAACATAAGTTTATTTTTCGCCAAAACCGCTCCGAAGATTGTTTTGCGGCGGCATCGGTGATATAATAGACGATACTAGGAAAATGCGCCGTCCGGCGCGGACGGCCGGGGATCGGAGGCGAAGCATGCAGACGAGTATCGACGCAAAAACCGTGCAGTTTGAGCCGGGCGCGACGTGGGCCTCGCTGATAGAGGAGCCTGGCGCGCTGGGCGTGAGCGTGCGCGGAAGGACGTTGTCACTTCGCGAGGAGGCGCTCGCGGACGTGGAGGCGCATGTGCTGACCTACCGCGACGAGGAGGGCCGCCGCATCTACGAGCGCACGTTGCAATTGGTCTTTCTGGCGGCGGCGGAGCGGGTGATCCCGGGTCGGCGCGTGAGATTCGAACATTCGTTCGGCGAGGCGCTGTTCGTGCGCCTGCCCAAGACCACGGTCACGCGCGAGCTGATCGCGCGCATCGAGCGGGAGATGCGCGCTCTTGTGGAGGCGGACGTGGAGATACCGCTCACGCAGTGCACCAAGCAGGAGGCCAACGCCTACTTCGAGCGCACGGGGCAGCTGGACAAGCTGCGGCTTTTGCGCTACCGCGAGTTTGAGACCTTCCGCTTCTACGAGCTGGAGGGGCTGCGGGAGTACTTCTACGGCGAGATGGCGCCCTCGACGGGCTATGTGCGCGTGTTCGCGCTGCGCATGTACCTGCCGGGCGTGCTTTTGCGCATGCCGTGCGCGCAGGCGCCCGAGCGCGTGTCGCCGTTTCGGGACATGCCCAAGCTCATGCGCACATTCGGCGAGACGGGGCGCTACAACGGCATCCTCGGCTGCGAAAACGCCGCGGACGTCAACGAAATGGTGGAGAGGCGCTCTTTGCGCGAGTTCATCCGCGTGAGCGAGGCGCTGCACGAGCGCATCATACAGGACATCGCCGAGCGCATCGTGCGCTCCGGCGCGCGGGTGGTGCTCATCGCGGGGCCGTCCTCCTCGGGAAAGACCACCTTCGCCCACAGGCTGTCCATCGCGCTGCGCGTCCTGGGGCTCCGGCCGGTGAAGCTCTCCCTGGACGACTATTACCGCGACCGCGCGCTGCTTCCGCTGGAGGCGGACGGGCGGCCGGACCTTGAGCGGCTGGACACGCTGGACGTGGAGCTTCTGGACGAGCACCTGGTGCGGCTTTTGCAGGGCGAAGAGGTACACACGCCCACCTTCGACTTTCTGCGCGGCGTGCGCGGGGAAAAGACAAACGCGCTGCGCGTGGCCGCGGACCAGCCCATCGTCATCGAGGGCATACACGGCCTGAACGACCAGCTCACCGAGTCGGTGCCGCGCGAGTTGAAGTTCAAGGTCTACATCAGCGCGCTGACCATGATCAACCTCGACGACCACAACCGCATCCGCACCACCGACGCGCGGCTTCTGCGCCGCGTGGTGCGCGATCATCTGTTCCGCGGCACCTCGCCCGAGGAGACCGTGGCCATGTGGCCCTCCGTGCGCCGGGGCGAGGAGAACTACATCTTCCCCTATCAGGAGGAGGCCGACGCCATGTTTAACTCCGCGCTGCCGTACGAGCTTTCCATCCTCAAGCGGCACGCGTATCCCATGCTCTCGGCCATCGGGCCGGACAGCCCGTGCTACACGCGCGCGCGGCGGCTGGTGAAGTTTTTGAATTACTTCCGCAGCGCGGATGTGGAGGACGAAATACCGCCCAATTCCATACTGCGCGAGTTCATCGGCGGCTGCTGCTTCTACCGCGAGACCGACTGACGCAACTTTTTCCAACCCGCAAAGGCTTCGGATGGGGTTTAATTGCGTTCCTTCTGCGCAAGCTATGCGCACAGACAAGGAGGAATGCAATCATGAAACGCTCAAGGTGGATGCTCTTTTTCGCGCTGCTGGCGCTGGTGGCCTGCGCGATGACCGGCTGCATGGGCTCCGGCAACCGCGAAGACGCGGCGCGGCCCTCGCCCTCGGCGGGCATGAACTCGACGGGCGAGGTGGGCGACTCGTCCGACACCAACCAGTCCGGGCTGGCGGGCGACGCGGGCACCGGCGCGGCCACGCCCTTTGACTGGGTGAACAACGCCGCGCAGGTGGAGACCGCCATCAACCAGATCTCCGAGATCTCCGACAGCCGCGTGGTCGTCAACGGCACCACCGCGCTGGTGGCCGTGCGCTACGCCGACGCCTATCAGGGCCAGACCACCGAGCGCATCCGCGAGATGGTGGCGGGCGCGGTGCGCGAGGCCGACCCCACCATACAGACCGTGGCCGTCACCAGCGAGGACGCGGACGTGACCGCCGTATACGAGCTGTCCGACAAGATCCGCGGCGGCGCGGACCCGGCCACGCTCGCCTCGGACATCGACGCCATCGTGCGCAACCCCACCACGCTCCGGTGAGATACGCGACGCGGGGGCCGCTCCCCCGCCTACATACGGGAGGGCCCATGTTTACACACCTGCACCTGCACACCGAGTACAGCCTTCTGGACGGGGCCTGCTCGATCCGGCCCCTCATGACCCGGCTCCGGGAGCTGGGCATGGACGCCTGCGCGATCACCGACCACGGCGTGATGTACGGCGTGGTGGACTTCTATCGCGCGTGCAGGGAGGCGGGCATCCACCCGGTGATCGGCTGCGAGGTGTACGTCTGCCCGGACATGGACGAAAAGCAGTCCCAGTTCCGGGAGTACTCGCACCTGGTGCTGCTCTGCCGGGACCAGAAGGGGTATCAGAACCTCTCGCGGCTCGTGTCCGAGGGCTTTACGCGCGGCTTTTACTACCGCCCGCGGGTGGACTACGCGCTGCTTTCCCAGTACGCCGAGGGCCTGATCGCGCTCTCGGCCTGCCTGTCGGGCGACCTTCCCAAGCTGCTTCTGGACGGGCGGGAAAATGAGGCGCGGGAGATGGCGCGCAGGTATGTGGACATATTCGGCGAGGGCAACTTCTACATAGAGCTTCAGGACCACGGCCTGCCCGAGGAAAAGCAGGTGCTGCCGCGGCTTGTGCGCCTCGCGCGCGAGCTGGAGATACCACTGGTGGCTACCAACGACTGCCACTACCTCGCGCGCGAGGACGCGGACGCGCAGGAAGTGCTCATGTGCGTGCAGACCGGGAAGACGCTCTCCGACCCCAACCGCATGCAGATGCGCACGCGGGAGCTGTACGTCAAAAGCGAGCAGGAGATGCGAGAGCTGTTTCCCAACTTCCCGGACGCGATCGAAAACACCGCGAAGATCGCTGCGCGCTGCAACGTGGAGTTCGACTTTTCCACCACCCACCTTCCCAAGTTCCCGCTGCCCGAGGGCGAGACCGACGCGCTTTCCTACCTGCGCTCGCTGTGCGAGCAGGGACTTTCGCGGCGCTACGGCGCGGACCGGCAGGACGCGCGCGAGCGGATGGAGTACGAGCTGGGCGTGATCAGCTCCATGGGCTATGTCGATTACTTCCTGATCGTGTGGGATTTTATACACTACGCGCGCACGCACGGCGTGGGCGTGGGGCCGGGGCGCGGCAGCGGCGCGGGCTCGATCGTGGCCTACTGCCTGGGCATCACATCCATCGACCCCTTGAAGTACGCGCTGCTGTTCGAGCGGTTTTTGAACCCGGAGCGCGTGTCCATGCCCGACATCGACGTGGACTTTGACTACGAGCGCCGCGGCAAGGTGATCGACTATGTGCGCCGCCGCTACGGCAGCGACCACGTCGCGCAGATCATCACATTCGGCACCATGGCCGCGCGCGCCGTGCTGCGCGACGTGGGCCGCGTGATGGACATGAGCTTTCAGCAGACCGACCGCATCGCAAAGCTGGTGCCGATGGAGCCGGGCATGACGCTCGAGCGCGCGCTGAGCGTGTCGGGCGAGCTGCGCACGCTCTACGAGCAGGACGAGCAGGTGCACCGCGTGATCGAGACCGCGAAGAAGCTGGAGGGCATGCCGCGCAACGCCTCCACGCACGCGGCGGGCGTTCTGATCACCAGCGAGCCCGTGGTCAACTATGTGCCGCTTCAGACCAACGACGACGTGGTCACCACGCAGTTCCCCATGGGCACGCTCGAGGCGCTGGGGCTTTTGAAGATGGACTTTCTGGGCCTGCGCACGCTCAACGTGATCATGGACAGCATCGACCTTGCCGTCCAGGCCGGGGCCGAGCCCTTCGCGCCCGAGGACATCCCCCTGGACGACGCGGGCGTGTACCGGCTCATCTCCGAGGGCGACACCGACGGCGTGTTCCAGCTCGAATCCTCCGGCATGAAGCAGTTTCTGACCAACATGCGCCCGGAGAACTTCGAGGACATCATCGCCGCCATATCGCTCTACCGGCCGGGGCCGATGGAGTCCATCCCCCGCTACATCCGCGGCAAGCACGACCCCTCGAGCGTGCGATACGAAACGCCGCTTCTAAAGCCCATACTGGACGTCACCTACGGCTGCATGGTCTATCAGGAGCAGGTGATGCAGATCGTGCGCGACCTGGCCGGCTACTCCTACGGCCGCAGCGACCTCGTGCGCCGCGCCATGTCGAAAAAGAAGCACGACGTGATGGCGAAGGAAAAGGAGATTTTCATCCACGGGCAGGTGGAAGACGGCCGCGTGGTCGTGCCCGGCGCGGTGCGAAACGGCGTGCCCGAGGACGTGGCCGAGCACATATTCGACGAGATGACCGCCTTTGCAAGCTACGCGTTCAACAAGTCCCACGCCGCGGCCTACGCGCTGGTCGCCGTGCAGACCGCGTACATGAAGCTGCACTACCCCGTGCAGTTCATGGCCGCGCTGATGAACAGCCTCGCGGGCAACGCCGACAAGATCGGCTATTATATACAGACCTGCAAAAAGCGCGGCATCCGCGTGCTCGCGCCCAGCGTGAACCGCTCGCAGGAGAAGTTCAGCGTGGAGGATGGAGCGATACGCTTCGGCCTGGTGGGCGTGAAAAACCTCGGGCAGGGCGCGATCCGCGCCATCGTGGAGGAGCGCGAGCGCGGCGGGCCGTATCGGGACGTATTCGACCTGTGCGAGCGCGTGAGCGCCCTGGCGGTGAACAAAAAGTGCGTGGAGAGCCTCATCCGCGCGGGCGCGCTGGACGAGCTTCCCGGCAACCGCGCGCAGAAGCTGTGCGTGTACGAGCGCGCGCTGGACGCCTCCGCCCGGCGGCAGAAGACCGCCGTGCGCGGCCAGCTCTCGCTGTTTGACATGGACGAGGAGATCGCCGCCGCGCCGCCGCCGCTGCCCGACGTTCCCGAGTTTGAGCGCCGGGAGCTTCTGCGCATGGAAAAGGAGGTCGCGGGCGTGTACCTGTCCGGGCACCCTCTGGACGAGTACGAGGCGGAGCTGTCCGCGCTTTCGGTCAACGCGCGTGTGCTGCGCGCGCTGTCCGAGGAGCCGGACGGCGGCATGAGCTGGGATCACCGCGCGGTGGAGATGGGCGGCATCGTGGCCGAGCGCAAGCTCAAGGCCACCAAGTCCGGCGACATGATGGCGTTTTTGCAGCTCGAGGACATGTACGGCGCGACCGAGGTGCTGGTGTTCCCGAGGGTGTACGAGCGTCTGAGCGCTCTGCTTGCGCAGGACGCGGCGCTGCTTCTGCGCGGCAGGCTCTCCGTGCGCGAGGAGGAGGAGCCCAAGCTGCTTCTGGAGGAGGCGCGGCCGCTCTCCGGAGGTGAGAAGCCCGCCCCGCCCCCGGGCAAGCTTTTTCTCAAGGCGCCGGACGCGCTGCGCGATTCCGCGCTGAAAATTCTCAGCGCCACGCCCGGGAACATACCCGTGATCTTCGTCAGCGCGCAGACGGGCAGGGCGCAGCGCGCGCCGCAGAGGTACTGGGTCAGCGTGGACTTTGACGACGACGCGCTGTTCAAGCTCCTGGGCAGGGAAAACGTTGTCTACCAATGAAATTCCAACGGGGAGGAAGCGCGCATGAAGACGCCGATACTCTACATCGTCATACCCTGTTACAACGAGGAGGAGGCGCTGCCCATCACCGCAAAGCGCATGGGCGAGCTTCTGGACGACATGACCGGGAAGGGGCTGATCGCGCCCGAGAGCCGCGTGACGCTGGTGGACGACGGCAGCCGCGACAAGACCTGGGACGTCATCTGCCGCCTGCATGCGCAGGACGGCCGCTTCGAGGGCGTGAAGCTGGCGCACAACGCCGGGCACATGAACGCCCTGTGGGCGGGCATGACGATGGCCTGCGAGCACTGCGACGCGCTGGTGACCATCGACGCCGACCTCCAGGACGACGTAAACGCCATCTACGGCTTTCTGGAGAAGTACCGCGAGGGCTGCGACGTGGTCTACGGCGTGCGCAACAGCCGCAAGACAGACACCGCCTTCAAGCGCAACTCCGCGCAGGGCTTTTACAAGATCATGAAGAAGCTGGGCGTGGAGCTCGTCTACAACAGCGCGGACTACCGGCTGCTCTCCCGCCGCGCGGTGGAGGCGCTTTTGCAGTTTGGCGAGGTGAACATGTTCCTGCGCGGCATGGTGCCGCTGCTGGGGTTCAAGTCCGCCGAGGTGTACTACGAGCGCGGCGAGCGCGTGGCGGGTCAGTCCAAGTACCCGCTCAAGAAGATGGTTTCCTTCGCCGTGGAGGGCATCACATCCTTCTCCAACAAGCCCATACGCTTTGTGACGCTGCTGGGGTTCGTGTGCGCGCTGCTGGGCGTGATCATGGCGGTGTATGTGCTGTTCTCCCTCTTTGGCGGCCGCAGCGTGGCGGGCTGGGCCTCCACCATCATGTCCATATGGCTGCTGGGCGGTATACAGCTCATCGCCCTCGGGCTCATCGGCGAGTACGTCGGCAAGATCTACATGGAGACCAAGCGCCGCCCCAAGTTCATCCTCGAGGAGTATCGAAAGTAAAGGCGGACTCCATCGCGCCCCCACTTGTGACTCAGAGCGCCGACAAAGCCCTGGCAGTCTGTTGACTTTGTCAACCTCCTGCGCGCCCCCACTCGGCGGGGGCGCTTTTTTTCGTCAAAACAAAGCGCGGTTTGCGTCACGGGAAAGCGCGGCGCATTTTACACTGCCGTCGCAGTTGGCGTTGACGGGGGGCGGTGCGAAGTATTACAATATATGTAACAATATGGAAATGAACCGGAAATATATGCGACACGCCGTTCACGCTTTTGAAACGCGCGCGCAGAAATTCCGGAGAAAGGCGGGTTGACGTTGAGATCGGCGAAAGCGGAGCGCATCTTCTGGTACGACCTTCTCCGGCTCGCGGCGATCTTTGCCGTGGTGTGCTCGCACCTGAGCGGCTACGCGTTTGACGACGCGGCCGGGATGAGCGCGGGCATGGCGGTCGTGCGCGCCGTGTACAGCGCGGCGGCGGACTTTTGCGTGCCCGCGCTCGTGATGATCAGCGGCGCGATGCTGCTGCGCGGGGACCGGCCCCTGAGCATACGCAGGCTGTATTTGCGCAAGATACTGCGCCTTGTGACGGCGCTGGCGTTCTGGCTGTGCGCCTACGCGCTGGTGGCCGCCGCGCGCGAGCACGGCGCGTCCTCCCCCGCGTTCTGGCCGGCGGTGCTCGACCGGCTCGTGCACGAGCACTTCCACCTGTGGTACATGTACATGATCATCGGGCTTTACGCCATATCGCCGCTGCTTCGCGCCATCTGCGAGCGCGAGAGCACGCGGCGCTACTTCCTGCTTTTGTGGCTGGCGCTGGGCGTTGTGCCCGCCACGATCCACACATTCTGCCCGTGGCTGGATGTGCGGCTGGAGGCGTGGCGGCTGGACATGTGGGGGAACGACAAGCTCTCCCTGGGCATGGTCACCGGCTACGCGGGCTACATGGTGCTGGGGCTGCAGCTCAGCCGCCGCCCGCCGGGCCGCCGCGCGCGGCGCGCCCTGTACGCGCTGGCCGCGTGCATGCAGCTTCTGAGCGTGCTTTCCATCCTGTGGATGACCTATTCGCAGCCCGACCCGCATAGGTTCGTGCTCTCGGCGCAGAACCCCTGCGCGCTCAACAACGCCATCTACACCGCGGCGGTGTTTACGTTCTTCCAGCATTGCTTTGCCGCCTCGCCGCGCTCGGCGCGCGTGCGCCGCGGCGTCACCGTGGCCGCGCAGCTCAGCTTCGGCGTGTACCTGATGCACGATTTTGCGAATCTGCTGGTGAGCACCTCGCCCGCGCTGTCGGCGCTGGTGGCGGCGTTCCCGCCGGTGACGCTGCCGCTGGTCGCGGTGGGCGAGTTCCTGCTCTCTATGGCCGCGGTGGCGCTGCTTGCGCTGCTGCCCGGCTCGCAGTTCATCCTCGGCGAGGCTGCGCTGGCGCTGCGCAGGCCCGCAAGGCCCGGGAGGGCGAAAAAATACGCGCCGTCGCTTTCGCTCACAGCCCGCGCAGACAGGCTCGGAGAATATCAATGGCGGTTTCCCGCCGGCGGGGCGTGAGGTTTTCCAGCGATGGGACCAGCCACCCCAGCTCGCCCGGCGGGTATTCGTCCTGCGCGTCGTCGCACAACGGCGGTTGGGCGACGTCTTCAGCGCCGTGCAGGCCTTCACCAGCGTCTCTACCGACATGCCCACCGCGCCGCGCTCTATGCCCGCAATGAAGCGGTGAGAGCAGTCCATCCGCTCGGAGAGTTGCTCCTGCGTCGGCCGCAGGGCCATGCGCTGGGCCTGTATCCTGCCGCCGGTGCGCTTTCGGTCATAAGTGTAATGCATGCTTCCACCTGCTTTCATTTTCCATTATGCGTAGAAAGGGACTTGCAAAACATGAAGTGATAATGTATAATGGAAAAGTGTTGATGATGTGTCGCCTCGGCGAACACATCCCGGGGAATGGGATGAGATCGACACGCGCCCCCGCGCCGGCCGGAGGATTTCGCCGCGCGGGGGCGGTTTTTTTCCGGCCGCGGGGCCGCGACCAGACAACTTTTAACAAACAAATTACGTTTCGTCCGGATTTTCTATTGCAATGAAAACCGCCGCTGGTGTATAATAATTAGGCTCGCGTCGCGGGATAGCTATGCGCGTCCGCGCGCGACAGAGGGATGAAGCGGGAGGTTGCGGCGACGTTTTGCCGATGCCGCCGGGAATTCTCGCAGACCAGTCCGGGGGGATGCTTCCCCGAGATCGGACGACGGAGCGATCCGTCGAGCGCGTCGGCTCCCAGAGGGGGCCGGCGGAAAATAACGATAGCGCACGCCCGGCAGCGTGTGCACGAGTTCGACAGGAGGACAATCCATGGCAAGCCAGAAGATCCGCATCAAGCTCAAGGCTTACGAGCACTCCATCATCGACCAGTCCGCCGCGCGCATCGTGGAGACCGCGAAGCGCACCGGCAGCCGCGTGTCCGGCCCCATCCCGCTCCCCACGCAGAAGGAGATCGTGACGATCCTGCGTTCGCCGCACAAGCACAAGGACTCGCGCGAGCAGTTCGAGATGAGGACGCACAAGCGCCTGATCGATATACTGCAGCCCACCCCGCGCACGGTCGACGCCCTGACCAAGCTCGACCTGCCGGCCGGCGTCGAGATCGAGATCAAGCTGTGAGCTTTTCCCAACAAGAAAGAGGTGCAACGATGAAAAAGGCAATTCTCGGCAAAAAGATCGGCATGACCCAGATATTCCTCGCGGACGGACGTCTGGTGCCGGTCACGGTCGTCGAAGCGGGCCCCTGCGTGGTCACGCAGGTCAAGACCGTGAAAACCGACGGCTACGAAGCGGTTCAGGTCGGCTTCGGCGAGCTCTCCGAACAGAGGGCGAAGAAGCTGCTCAACAAGCCCGAGCTCGGTCATTTCAAGAAGGCGGAGGTCGCCCCCACCCGCTATCTGCGCGAGTTCCGCTTTGAGGACGTTTCTTCCTATAAAGTAGGCGACGTGATCAAGTGCGACGTCTTCGCCGAGGGCGACAAGGTGGACGCCATCGGCACTTCCAAGGGCCACGGCTACACGGGCGTCATCCAGCGCTGGAACCAGCACACCGGCCCCATGGCCCACGGCTCGAAGTATCACCGCGGCGTCGGCTCCATGGGCGCCAACTCCGATCCGTCCCGCGTGTTTAAGAACAAGCACATGCCCGGCCAGTACGGCTGCGAGCGCGTGACCGTGCAGAACCTCGAGGTGGTCAAGGTGGACGCCGAGCGCAACCTCATCATGATCAAGGGCGCGATCCCCGGCGCGAACGGAAGCCTCGTGACCGTCCGCAACGCAGTCAAGGGTTAAGGAGGACGCTGACAATGCCTAACGTGAAAGTTCTCAATATGCAGGGCGCCGCGGTTGGCGAGATCGCCCTGGCCGAAGATGTGTTCGGCATCGAAGTAAACACCAGCGCCATGCACGCCGTCGTGCGCGCCATACTCAATGCAAAGCGGCAGGGCACGCAGTCCGCCCGCACGCGCACCGAGGTGCGCGGCGGCGGCCGCAAGATCTACCGCCAGAAGGGCACCGGCAACGCGCGGCATCACGGCCGCAGGGCGCCGCAGTTCACCCACGGCGGCGTGGTGTTCGCCCCCAAGCCCCGCTCCTACCGCATCAGCGTGCCCAAGGCCATCCGCCGCCTGGCGATGAAGAGCGCGCTGACCTGCAAGGTGCAGGACGGCGAGATGATCGTGCTGGACAAGATCGAGCTTTCCCAGCCCAAGACCAAGCTGGTCGCCCAGATGCTCAAGGCGCTCGGCTCCGAGAAAAAGGCGCTGATCGTCACCCGCAGCGCGGACCCGACCGTGCTGCGCGCGGCGGGCAACATCCCCGGCGTGAAGGTCGCGCATGTCGGCTGCCTCAACGTCTACGACATACTCGGCTGCGACAAGTTCATCATCGCAAGGGACGCCGTTGAGAGCGTCGAGTCCATCTACAGCATGCAGCAAGAGGAGGCGGAATAAATGAAGAGCCCCTATGACATCATCCTCCGCCCGGTGCTTACCGAAAAGTCCTACGACGCAATGGCCGAGAAGAAGTACACCTTCGAGGTGGCCGTCTCCGCCAACAAGACCGAGATCAAGCAGGCCGTCGAGCAGGCGTTCGAGGGCGTGAAGGTCGAGAGCGTGAACACCATGCGCGTGCAGGGCAAAGTAAAGCGCCAGGGCCGCACGCAGGGCCGTCGCCCCGAGCGCAAGAAGGCCATCGTCACACTGAAGAAGGATTCCAAGGGCATCGAGTTCTTCGAGGGCATGGCGGAGCAGAACGCGTAAACGCCCCGAGGCGCTCGCCTCTCCCCTACGCCCCCGCACGGGGGCAGACAATGGTCCGGCCGGCCGATAAGCGGTCAACAAGCAGAGAAAGGGAGAAACCAACATGGCCATTCGAGTCTACAAGCCGACCTCGCCCGCAAGGCGCTTCATGTCGGTGCTGACCTTTGAGGAGATCACCAAGAAGACTCCCGAAAAGTCCCTGACGTGCGACCTTCGCCACCGCGCGGGCCGCAACAACCAGGGCAAGATCACCGTCCGCCATCAGGGCGGCGGCGCGCGGCGCAAGTACCGCATCATCGACTTCAAGCGCCTCAAGGACGGCATCCCCGCCACCGTGAAGGCGATCGAGTACGACCCCAACCGCACCTGCTTCATCGCGCTTTTGTACTACGCCGACGGCGAGAAGCGCTACATCCTGGCGCCGCTTGGCCTGAAGGTCGGAGACACCGTGATGAGCGGCCCCACCGCCGACATCAAGCCCGGCAACTGCCTGCCGATCGCCAACATCCCGCTGGGCACGCTGATCCACAACCTTGAGATCAAGCCCGGCAAGGGCGGCCAGATGGTGCGTTCCGCGGGCGTGTCCGCGCAGGTCATGGCCAAGGAAGGCGACTACGCGCAGGTGCGCCTGCCCTCCGGCGAAGTGCGCAAGATGCCCATGGCCGCGCGCGCGACCGTCGGCCAGGTGGGCAACACCGACCACTCCAACGTGCGCATCGGCAAGGCCGGCCGCAAGCGCCACATGGGCGTGCGCCCCACCGTGCGCGGCGTTGTGATGAACCCCTGCGACCACCCGCACGGCGGCGGCGAGGGCCGCTCCCCGGTGGGCATGCCCGCCCCGATGTCCCCGTGGGGCAAGAAGACGCAGGGCGTCAAGACCCGCAAGCATCGCAAGTACTCCGACAAGTTGATCGTCTCTCGTCCGTCGAAGAAGTAATACCGCCCGAAAGGAGGCAAACCATCCATGAGCAGATCAGTTAAAAAGGGTCCTTTCATTCAGGAGGCGCTTCTCAAGCGCGTGCAGGAGATGAACAAGACCGGCGACAAGAAGGTCCTCAAGACCTGGTCGCGCGCCAGCACCATCTTCCCGGATTTTATCGGACATACGGTTGCCGTCCATGACGGGCGCAAGCATGTGCCGGTCTATGTGACCGAGGATATGGTCGGACACAAGTTCGGCGAGTTCGCCCCCACCCGCACCTTCCGGGGACACGCCGGAGAGAAAGCATCGTCCCGCAAGTAACGGAAGGAGAGAGAGATTATGGCAACTCGTATCAAGCAGAAGGCCGCCGCCCGCAGGGAAAGCGCGGACAAGCGGCCGCGCGCCGTGGCCAAGTATGTGCGCGTTTCGCCCCGCAAGGTGCAGATCGTGATCGACCTCATCCGTGGCAAGCGGGTGGACGACGCGCTGGCGATCCTTATGTACACCCCCAAGTCCGCAGCACCCGTGGTTGAGAAGCTGCTCAATTCCGCCATCGCCAATGCCGAGAACAACCTGGAGATGGACCGCCAGAGCCTGTATGTGGCCGAGGTGTACGCCAACCAGGGCCCGACGCTCAAGCGCTACTGGGCGCGCTCGCACGGCCGCGCGGACCTGATCAAGAAGCACACCAGCCACATCACCATCGTGCTGGACCAGAAGAACTGAGGGAGGGAACAAAATGGGTCAGAAGGTCAATCCCCACGGCGCACGCGTCGGTGTCATTCTGGACTGGAGCACCAAGTGGTACGCTGGGAAGAAGGATTTTTCCAATAACCTCATCGAGGATTACAAGCTCAGGCAGATGCTCAAGGAGAAGCTCTACCAGGCGGGCATCTCGCACATCGACATCTCCCGCACCAACACGCGCCTGCATGTGACCATCTTCACCGCCAAGCCGGGCATCGTCATCGGCCGCGGCGGCGCGGGCGCGGAGGCGGTGAAAAACGACATCGCCAAGCTGACGGGCAAGCCGGTAAACTCCATACAGCTCGACATCATGGAGATCAAGCACCCCGACACCAACGCGCAGCTGGTGGCTGAGAACATCGCCCAGCAGCTCGAGAAGCGCATCTCCTTCCGCCGCGCCATGAAGCAGACCATCGGTCGCGCCATGAAGGCGGGCGCCAAGGGCATCAAGACCTCGGTCTCCGGCCGTCTGGGCGGCGCGGACATCGCCCGCAGCGAGGGCTACCACGAGGGCTCCATCCCGCTGCAGACGCTGCGCGCCAACATCGACTACGGCTTTGCCGAGGCCA
>DXVG01000140.1 GCA_019409045.1 Clostridiales bacterium
GGATAGAGCCAGGCGATCGCCTCGTCCGGGTGCTCGAGCTCGCCCTGCGCAAGCGCCATGCGAAGCCGCGCCTGCGCGTCGCGCTCCTCCTCGGTCGGCTCGATGTCCGCAAGCTCGCCGATGGGATGCACGCTCACCTGCGCGACCGGCGGCTCTCCCGCGCGCCGCGCCGCGGCCAGCGCGCCCAGCACGATTTGCAGGTGGCTCCCGGCGGCCATGGGGCATTCGCCGGTGGCCTCGAGCGAGGCGATCTGCGATGTCGCGTTTCGCAGGCTTCCGACGAGTATCAGCCGGTCGCACGCGCGCGTGAGCAGCACATACAAAAGCCGCAGCTCCTCAGCGATGTCCTCGCGCCGCGCGCGCTCGCCGATGGCGATGTAGGAAAGCGGCTTTCTGCGCGTTCTGAGGGACTGGTCCACCGCGTAGATGCCCAGCCCGAGCTCGCGGTCGGCGCGAAACGGCTCCTGGCCGGAGGCACCGCGGAATGCGCGCGCGGTCAGCGCACCGAACACCACCGGAAACTCCAGGCCCTTGCTCTTGTGGATGGTCATCAGGCGGACCACGTCGTCGCCCTCGCCGAGGAGCTGGGCGCTGTCGCCGTCGCCGCGCGCGCGCAGGTGCTCTGCGTAGGCCAGAAAGCGCGTGAGCGAGCCGGACACGTCCCTGTCAAACGCCTCCGCGCGCGTCACCAGCGCGTCCAGGTTGGCCTGGCGCTGCGCGCCGCCGGGCAGCGCGCCCGCGTAGATGTAAAACCCGCTCTGCGTGCACACCGCCCGCACAAGCCCCCCCAGCGGAAGCGTGCGGGAGCGGAGCTGCCACGATTCCAGCTGCGCGAAGAACGCCGAGAGCTTTTCGCCGAGCGCGCCCTCCTCGCCTGCGCAGGCGCGCGCGGCGTCGGCAAAGGACATGTCCGCGTGCGCGAGGCGGATCTTGGAGATCTCCTCGAGCGGCAGCCCCGCCATGCACGAGCGCAGCGCGCCGACGGTATCCACGTCGCGCAGGGGGTTGTCCACCAGCCGCAGAAGCGAGAGCACGAAGGCGACCTCCAGCGTGTCGAAGTACCCGGACAGCCCCTCGGCATAGGCGGGGATGCCCTCCGAGAGCAGCACGGGCATCATCGCGGCCGCGGCGGCGCTCTTTGTGCGCGTGAGTATGGCGATGTCCCGATAGCGCAGCGACGGGTCGGCGAGCCTGAGCTCGCGTATGCGGCCCGCGATCCACTTCGCCTCGCGGCCCGCGCGGCCGATCTCGGCGACGGCGTCGTCCGCGCCCGCCGCCTCGTCGAGTATGTGCACCTCGGGAAGCGGCGCGTCCGGCGCGGTCTCGCGCCCCGCGTTGAGCCGCGCGAGCTCGTCGTATACGATCTGCGTGTCCCCGCCGATCATCACGCGGGAGAACACGGCGTTGACAAACGCCACCACCGGCCACGCGGAGCGGAAGTTGCGCGTGAGCGGAAGCAGCCGCCCGCCCTCGCCGCGCAGATAGCGCGCGTAGCGGTCGAGAAACAGGCGCGGCTCCGCCAGCCGGAAGCGGTAGATGGACTGCTTGACGTCGCCTACGGCAAACAGGTTGTCCCCGCGGCCTACGCGGCAAATCAGCGTCTCCTGTATCTCCGATACATCCTGATACTCGTCCACGAACACATAGTCGTACTGCGCGCGCACGGCCTGTCGCGCGTGCTCGCTCTCGAGCGCGCGCAGTGCGAAGTGCTCGAGGTCCGCATACGAAAGGCCGGACCGCTCCTCCTTGCGCCGCGCATGCTCGCGCCCTATGCGGCGGGCGGCGTCCGCGAGCGCCGGAAGCGCCGCGTAGACGCTGCGCGCGTCCTCCGTCGCCTGCTCGATATCCAGCGCGTAGAGGGGCGTGGCCTTGATCTGCGCCATGGCCGCCTTGCGCAGCGCCTGCACCTCCTTGAGCTGCGGGCCGGAAAAGCCCCTGCGCGAGGGCATGCGCTCCTGCGCAAAGCCGCGCAGCGCCTCGCGCAGCGCGCCTGGCTCCTCGATCTGAAGAAGCGCCTCCAGCGCGCCTTGCTCGCGCTCGAGCGTGGGCGCGTAGTGCGGCGGACAGCCGGGGTGCGCAAGCGCGGCGCGGGTGTGCGCAAGCGCGGAAGCGACGCTCACGCGCGCGCTGCTATACAGCTCCCGCATCCACGCCTCCACGTCGGCGCGCTCCGGGTCCAGCGCCTGCGCAAGCCACGACTCCGGGTCCGGGCGCTCGCGCAAAAACGCGTACAGGCTGAGCGCCAGCTCCCGAACGCGCGCGGGGCCGCGGCCTGCGTCCAGCGCGTTAAGCGCGTCGCCGCCCTCGGCGTAGAGCGCCTCCATGGCCTCATCCGCGGCTTCCTCGAGCATGCGCCTGTCCTCCGCGTCGTCGAATATGCGAAAGGCGGGGTCCACGCCCGCTGCCTCGAAGTTCGCGCGCAAAAACTCCGCGCAGAAGCCGTGAAGCGTGGTGATGGAGGCGCGCTCCAGGCGCAGCATCTGCTCGCGCAGGCGCTCGTCCTGCGCGGCGCGCTCGCCGAGGCGAAGGTTGAGCCGCGTGCGCATCTCCGCGGCGGCGGCGCGCGTGAAGGTGACCACGAGCATGCGCTCCACGTCCGCGCCCTCCTCGATCAGCGAGAGCACGCGCTGCACGAGCACCGCGGTCTTTCCCGAGCCCGCCGCCGCGCTGAGCAGGAGGTTCGTGCCGCGCGCCTCGATGGCCGTGCGTTGTTCTTCGGTAAATTGCATGTTCGGGTTCACCTCCCGTCCATTGTATCACAAAACGCCCGGCGCAACAAGCCGGGCGCGATCGCGTGTCCCCTACAGTTCCCAGAAGCTCAGTATGCGCCGCAGCGCGTTTTTCAGGCCGCGCGCGGCGACCGCCTGCGCGGTGACGACGGGTATGTGTGCAACGACGCGGCCGTCCAGCGTCACATCCACGCTCCCCACGCGCTGCCCTGCGGCCACGGGCGCCTCGATGCTCTGGGGAAGTTCCGGCTCGAGCAGCACGCTGTTCTCGTCGCCCCTTTGCAGAAGCAGCGTCAGGTCCGCGTCCAGTATGAGCGGCACGCCCTGCGCGTCCCCGCCGGTGACCGGCAGCGTGCCGCGCACTTTCGTGCCGCGCTCGGCGACCGGGTAGAGCCGGAAGTGCGCAAAGCCGTAGTCGAGCATTTCGGAGGCGATGTCGAACCGCTCCGTGCCCGTCTGCGCGCCGAGCACGATGGCGACGAGCCGCATGTCGGCGCGCATGGCCGTGACCGATATGCAGTAGCCCGCCTCGCTGGTGGAGCCCGTCTTTCCGCCGTCGCAGCCCTCGTAGAGGCGTATGAGCTTGTTGGTGTTGGTCAGCTGCGTGATGCGGCCGTCGCCGTGGTCCACCTCGTCGAGCCAGATGCTGGAGAAGTCGAAGTACGCCGGGCAGCGCAGCATGGCGATGGTCATGCGCGCAACGTCGCGCGCGGTGGTCTGCTGGCCCTCGGCGGGGAGCCCTGTGCAGTTGACAAAGCGCGTGCTCTCCATGCCGAGCTGCTGCGCGCGCTCGTTCATGCGCTCTACGAACGCGGCCTCGGAGCCGTAGAGCGCCTCGGCGATGGCGACGGAGGCGTCGTTCGCGCTTGCGACGATGGCGCTTTTGAGCAGCACAGAGAACGGCTGCACCTCCCCCACGTCGAGCAGCACCTGCGAGCCGCCCATGCCCGCGGCCGCCTCGGAGACGACCACCTCGTCCTCGAGGTCGATGCGGCCGTCCTGCACGGCCTCCAGCGCGAGCAGTATGGTCATGATCTTGGTCACCGAGGCGACGGCGCGCGGCGTGTCGGCGTTTTGCTCGAAGATGATCTGCCCGCTCTCCGGCTCCACCAGAAGCGCCGCGGCGCAGTCCAGCGCGATCGGCGGCGCGTCCAGAAGCGGAGCGTCGCTCAACTCGGGCGCGGCAGGCTGCGGCGTCGGCGCAGGGGTCGCAAGCTCCACCTCCGTCAGACCGGCGCCGGAAAACAGACACGCGAGCGCAAGCAGCAGGCACATGGCATTGCGCGGCTTCATAAGGCATCCCCCTCCACAGAACGTTGCTGCATCATTGTGTGCCGCGCCGCGCCAAAACATGCCCTGTCCGCGCACACCCGGACAAAAAACGCGCATATCATGACAGCGACGACACAAAACGGGGGGGATGCGCATGATCCGCACGCTTGACGACCTGCGCCCGGGCGACCGCGCCAGTGTGCGCGGCCTCTTTCCGGGCGCGGACCCGGACGCGGTGGCGCGCCTGACGGCCATCGGCTTTACGCGTGGCGCGCACACGCGCTGCGTGTTTGCCGCGCCCTCCGGCGAGCCGCGCGCCTTTCAGATACGCGGCGCGACGGTGGCGCTTCGGCGGGAGGACGCGCGGCTGGTGCGCGCGCAGGAGCGGACATGAGCCGCAGATCGCGCCGGGAAGAAGCCGCGCAGAGGCTGCCGGTGGTCGTGCTGGCGGGAAACCCGAACGTCGGAAAGAGCACGCTGTTCAACCGCCTGACGGGGCTTCGGCAGCACACGGGCAACTGGCCCGGCAAGACGGTGGGAAGCGCTTGGAGCCGCTGCGAGATCGCCGGGCTTCCCGTGCTGCTCGCCGACACGCCGGGCGTGTATTCGTTGCTCCCGCGCTCCGCGGACGAGGTGGCTGCGCGGGACGCGATATGCTTTGGCGGCGCGGATGCCGTGGTGGTGGTGTGCGACGCGACGTGCCTGGAGCGCGGGCTGGCGCTTGTGTTGCAGGTGCTTGCCTGCAACGCGCGCGTTGCGGTGTGCGTCAATCTGATGGACGAGGCGCGCAGGCGCGGCATCCGCGTGGACGTGGCCGCGCTGGAGGCGCAGCTGGGCGTTCCTGTGGTCGGCTGCTCGGCGCGCGACGGCGCGGGCGTGGAGCGGCTGCTTGCGCGCGTGGCGGCGCTCGTGCGTGGACAGGAAGCGCAGTCGCCGCCGCGCGTGCGCTGCTGCGAGGCGGTGGAGCGCGTCCGCGCGCCCGTGGCCGTGACGCTCCGGGCCTGGGGCGCGGGCGAGATCGCGGACGCCGCCGCGCTGTACCTGCTCGAGGGCGACCGCGGGATGGCCGAGCGCCTCGAAGAAGAGCTCGGCGTGTCGCAAGGCGCTCTGCGCGCGCTGTGCGAAAGCGTCGCTCCCCCCGCTCCCGCCCGCGTGCTGGAGGAG
This sequence comes from Clostridiales bacterium, assembly GCA_019409045.1. Classification (GTDB taxonomy): domain Bacteria; phylum Bacillota; class Clostridia; order Christensenellales; family Aristaeellaceae; genus Pullichristensenella. The sequence continues at coordinate 5,166 of DXVG01000140.1, forward strand.
GCGGCCACCGCCATACACGCGCAGGCCGCGCGCATATACGCCGCCTGTGTGCGCGCGCCCCGCGGCGAGGGGGCGCTTCGGGAGCGGCTCGACCGGCTGCTCACCAGCCGCGCGACCGCGCTGGCGATGATGCTGGCGTTTTTATCGCTCGTGCTTTACATCACGATCGTCGGCGCGAACGCGCCGTCGGCGCTGCTCAGTGAGCTGTTTGCGGAGGCGGAGGCGCGCCTGTCTGCGCTGATGCGGGCTGCGGGCGCGCCCGTGGCGCTGACCTCTCTCGTGTGCGAGGGCATGTTG
>DXVG01000141.1 GCA_019409045.1 Clostridiales bacterium
GATCTCGCGCTCGGGATAATTCGCCGCGGCGTCCTCCGCGCAGGCGAAGGGCACGAGCAGCATCGTCACAACCAACAGCGCCAAAAGAATCCTTTTCAATCTGATCTCCTCCTCTTGTTTCATTGTGTATGCGGGTCGCCCCGCCATCACATACTCTGGAATGCGCGCCTATTCGTCGTGCGTCAGCAGCGCGCTCTTTTTGTTGCGGAACTCCGCGATGAGGCTAAGTGTGATCACCAGCAGCGACGCGCACAGAAGGCCCAGCGCGATGGGGCTTGAGAACAGCCCGCCGATGCCGTCGTTGATCTTGATGGACTGCAGGAGGTTCTGCTCCATCATGTCCGCCAGCACGAACACCAGTATGGCCGGGGCCAGCGGTATCTCCAGCTTCTTGAGCACATAGCCGATCACGCCGGAGACGAGCATCACCACGATGCCGAACACGTTGTTGTCCACCGTGTAGGCGCCCATCATGGCAACGATGAGCACGATCGGGTAGAGTACCTTGTTGGGGATGCTGGCGATCTTAGCCCACATGCCCGCGAGCGGCATGTTGAGGATCAGCAGTATGATGTTGCCCACGAACATGCTGGCGATGGTGCCCCAGATGACGTCCGGATTGGTGATAAACAGCGTGGGGCCGGGGGTCATGCCGTGCATCATGAACGCGCCCATCAGGATCGCGATCGTCGGCGAGCAGGGGATGCCCAGCGTGAACAGCGGGATCATCGCGCCGCCGACGTAGGAGTTGTTCGCCGTCTCCGGGCCGGCCACGCCCTCGGGCGCGCCCTGGCCGAACTTCTCAGGATGCTTGGAGAGGTTTTTCTCCATCGAATAGGAGATCAGCGCGGGCACCGCGGAGCTCGTGCCGGGGATCAGGCCCATGAAGAAGCCCAGGAAGCTGCCGCGGATGATGGCCATGACGGTGGGGCGCACCTCCTCGCGCTTGAGCTTGGAGGAGTTGACCGCCGTGGCCTTGTTGGTCACGCTCAGGTTCTCCATGCCCGCCAGGATCTCGCTCAGGCCGAAAAGACCCATCGACAGCGTGACCACGTCCATGCCGCTGACCAGCTCGTTGACGCCGTAGGCGTAGCGTATGGTGCCGGAGATGGGGTCCATGCCCACCATCGCCAGCGAAAGGCCGAGGCAGACCGACACCAGACCGCGGATGAGGCTCTTGCCCATCAGGCCGATGACCATCGACATGCCGAACACCAGCAGCGCGAACTGCTCGCTGGGGCCGAAGCTGAGCGCGAAGTCCGCCACCGTCGGGCCCAGCAGCGCGAGGCCCAGCGTGGAGATGATGCCGCCGACGAAGGAGCCCAGCGCGGCGACCTTTAAGGCAACTCCGGCTCTGCCCTGCTTTGCCAATGGGTATCCGTCCATGCATGTTATGACCGACGCGGCCTCGCCCGGCGTGTTGATCAGCACCGACGTGATCGTGCCGCCGTACATGCCGCCGTAGTAGATGCCGCACAGCATGATGATCGCCGTGACCGAGTCCAGCCCGTAGCTGAGCGGTATCAGCAGCGCCGTGGCCTCGCTCGGGCCGATGCCGGGCAAAACGCCCACCAGCATGCCCACCATGCAGCCGATGAAGCAGTAGAGTATGTTGGTCGGGGTGACGGCAATGCTCAAGCCCTCAACCAGGTCCAGCAACGATTCCCACATTGACGTACCCTCCTCTTAAAAGCCCCAGCCGTTGACCGGGATCGGAACGCTGAAGCCGATCTTGAAGATGGCAAAGACGATGGCCGTCACCACCACCGCGTAGATTAACGCCTTCCACCACGGATAGGAGCGTATGAACAGCACAAACAGCAAAAGCGCGCTCGCGATGCAAAAGCCCGTGTGATGTACAAGCAGTATAAACGCCAGCACGGCCACCACCGTGGTCAGCACGTTCAAAAGCTCCTTGCCACCCGGAAACGCCTCGCCCAGCGTCAGCTTGTCCTTGAAGGTGGAGATCAGCGTGTAGGCCACGCCCGCGACCATCGAGATCACCGCGACCCAGCGCGGGAACAGGCCGGAGCCGACGCCAAACTCGTTCCGATAGGGGTAGGAGAACGATTCGATGAAGTAGTAGACGCTGTAGAGTGTGAACAGAATGCCCATGATGGTTCCGGCATTCAGCTTCTTGATGCGTTCAAACGACTTTTTCATCCCGGTTCGTCACACCCTTTTTTCAAAGTCATCCGGCGCGCGAACAGGCGCGTCCGCGCGGCCGATGTCCGCCGTTCAAAAGTGAATGGTATTCAAGTATGCTGAACAGCTATATAATATTAACATTTGTGTAGCCAAATGTCAAGCCCCGGAAGCCGAAATTTTTTTACGATTCTCTCACAAATCTGACGACCTGACCATGTCCCGCGTCACTGGCGCAGCTGCGCGGCGGGGAGCTGATGCGCGTTTGCGATCAGCACGCTGCATACGCGCGCGATCATCTTCGCCTGCTCCTCCAGGTGCTCGTCGCGCATGCTGATGGTGGTACCGGAGATGCTCACCGCGCCGCAGGGATAGCCGCTGCCGTCGCGTATGGCCACGGCCACGCACTTGACCCCCAGCGTCTCCTCCTCGCAGTCCACGGCGTAGCCGCGGGCGCGTATGTCGGCCATCTCCTCGAGGATGCGCTCGCGCGATGTGATGGTGTGCGGCGTCAGGCCCGGAAGCCCCCAGCGCCGCAAAACGGCCTCGAACTCCTCCTCGGGAAGGTAGGCCAGCATCGCCTTGCCGCAGCCGGTGCAGTGCATCGGCAGGCGCTTTCCGGTGATGGAGTAGTTGCCGATGCGTATGCTGGGATACACGCCCTCCAGGTACAGCACCTGCCCGTCCACATGGCTGGTCAGGTAGATGTTCTCCCCTGTCTTTACCTGCAACTCCTCCAGAAACGGCAGCGCGTACTGCACCACGGGCATGGAGGTGCGCAGGCTGTAGCTGAGCGTCATCACGTTGTAGCCCAGCTGATAGGTCTGCGTGTTGGGCACGCACAGTATGTAGCCCTTGCTCTCCAGCGTGCGGATGAGGTTCAGCGCCGTGCTCTTGGGAAGGCCCAGCTGCCGGCTGATCTGCGCCAGCGTCAGTTCGCGCTGCGTGGGTGTGAAGCACTCCAGTATATCCAGCGCCTTGACCACGGAGTTGACCAGCACGCCCCCTGCGGCGCCGGTCTCATGGGAGTTGATGCCCTTCATGCGATACGCTTCCTATCTATAATGGATTTAGGGATGTGGAACGGCAGCGCCCGTTTTGCGCGCCGAGAGCCGCATATATTATAAACCGTTCAGCGATACAAAACAATAGGGATCTGCAATTTTTCCGCTTCCGCCTTTCGAGCGGGCAAAGGCCCTCCCGCGCGCGATTTGTATTGACAAAGTGCCGGGAACGTTATAAAATGGTTCATGAATGGTATTCCGTATCGCTGAACGCCTGAACGATTCACGGCGACTTCCCCGTCGCCCGGTCGCCCGCGTACACAACCGCAGAAAGGAAGATTTCCATGAAGAAGCTCTTTGGTGTGATCACGGCTATGACGACGCCCTTTGACGCGCAGGGCGCCGTGGACCTGAACGCGCTCGAGGCGCAGACGCAGTTCCTCATCGAAAAGGGCGTCAACTGCCTCTATCCCTGCGGCACCACCGGCGAGATGTACCTCTGCTCCGCGCAGGAGCGCGAGAAGATCGCCGAAACCGTGGTGCGCGCGGCGGCGGGCCGCGTGACGGTGTTTATCCATGTGGGCGCGATGACCCAGGAGGAGACCATTCGCCTGGCGCGCCACGCCGAGTCCATCGGCGCGGACGGCATCGGCGTGGTGACCCCCAGCTACTTCACCGTGGACGACCGCGCCATGGTGGAGTACTACACCACCGTGTGCAAAAGCGTCTCCCCGGACTTCCCGGTCTACGCCTACGCCATTCCCCAGCTCGCGCACAACGGCCTGAGCTGCGAGGCGCTCAACGCCATCTGCGCGCAGTGCCCGAACATGGTCGGCATCAAGTTCAGCCTGGCGGACATGACGCAGCTTCTCAAGTACATGCGCGTCAACGGCGGCAACTTCTCCGTGGTCTTCGGCGCGGATCACCTGTTCCTCTCCGCGCTGGTCATGGGCTGCGACGGCACGGTGTCCGGCTGCTCCGGCCCGTTCCCGGAGCCGTTTGTCGAGGTGTACAACAAGTACCTCGCCGGGGACATCGCGGGCGCGCGCGAGGCGCAGAACCGCGCCAACGACCTTGTGTGGCTGATGAAGAGCGGAGCGGACATGTCCATCTTCAAAAACATACTCACCATGCGCGGCGTGCCCGGCGGCTACATGCGCCGTCCGCTGATGGACCTGTCCGAGGAGGACGTGGCCGCACTGCGTCAGGCCGTGGCCAACTACATCTGAGCGCCGCGCGGCAGGAAAGGAAGACCCTTCCATGAGTGAATTTGCAAACGGCGGCGCGCTTGCCGCCATGGCCGAGACCGGCGTCGTGCCGGTGATCAACATCCCCCGGCCCGAGTTGGCCGCGCCGCTTGCGCGCGCGCTGTGCGAGGGCGGCATCCCGCTGATCGAGGTCACGCTGCGCAACGACACGGCGCTGGAATCCCTGCGGCGCATACGCCGCGAGGTCCCGCAGATGCGCGTGGCCGCGGGCACCGTGCTCACCTGCGAGCAGGCGGACGCGGCGCTCGAGGCGGGCGCGGAGCTGCTGGTGACCCCCGGGTTCAACCCGCGCGTGGTGCGCCACTGCCTGGACGCGGGCGCGCCGGTGCTGCCCGGCTGCGTCACGCCCACCGAGATCGAGGCGGGCCGCGAGATGGGGCTGCGCGTGTTCAAATTCTTCCCTGCCGAGCAGCTCGGCGGCGTAAAGACCATCCGGGAGCTGTGCGGCCCGTATCGGGACGTGCGCTTCGTCGCCACCTCCGGCATCACGTTCAAAAACATCCCCGAGTACCTCTCCAGCCCGCATGTGGCGGCGGTCGGCGGGAGCTGCATGGCCCCCGCGGCGCTGGTGCAGGCGGAGGACTGGGCGGGCATCTCCGCGCTGTGCCGGGAGGCCATGCGCGCCGCGCTGGGCTTCAGGATCATGCATGTGGGCGTCAACCACGCCACCGCCGCCGAGGGCGAGGCCAGCGCGCGGCGCCTTGCCTGCATATTCGACCTGCCCTACGCGCAGGGCGGCCGCTCCGACTTTGCCGGCACGGCGGTCGAGTGCTGCAAGCAGCCCTTCCCCGGCGCGAACGGGCACATCGCCATCGGCACCTTCAGCGTGGAGCGCGCCGTGGCCTGCCTGCGCCGCCGCGGCGTGCGCTTCCGCGAGGAGTTCAAAAACGTGGCCGCGAACGGAGAGCTGATCGCGGTGTACCTGGAGGAGGAGATCGGCGGCTTCGCCATCCACCTGCTCAAATGCGACCGCTAAAGGAGGAAACCAAGATGAAAAAGATCATGAACGCGCCGGAGCAGTACACGGACGACATGCTGCG
>DXVG01000142.1:0-3817 GCA_019409045.1 Clostridiales bacterium
GCATGAGGATCACAAGGTCCAGCGGCGCGTGCGTCTCCAGGCACACGGGCAGGTGCTTTTTTCCGCACTTGTCGCCCTCCACGGGGTCCTCCCACACCGTCGTGCGGCCGTTGAGCCCCTCCTCGATCACCAGGTAGCCCTCGCCCAGCGCGGCCTGCAGGCGCCCCGTCCAGCGCTCATGCCGCTCGTAGCGTCCGAAGCCCTCGGGGCTCTCACCGTAGGTGTTGGAGTCTCCAAAGCACAGTATTGTCCGCATACAGGCGCCTCCTCGCATCAGTCCTGATGGAATACTTCCTCGATCTCGTGCCACCATTTGCCCTCGGGCGCGCCCTCCACAGGCTGCTGGCAGGGGTCGGTCAGCGACCACCACAGCCGCGTCTCCTCGTGCTCGGCCATCTTGCGCATGTCGGCCTCGTAGTCCTCGCCCACATATTCAAAGTAGGAAAACAGCACATCCCCGTGCAGATAGATCGAGTAATTGCGTATGTTGCACTGCGCGATCTTCTCCGAGACCGCCTTCCACGGGTTGAGATGGAGCTGGCGATACACGCCCAGCTTTTCGGGCCTGACGCGGATTACCTGCGCTACGCGCTTCATGGAAGATCGCCCCCATAGTGTATTGTTTGCTATTATCATAAACAATACGCGCGCTGAATACCATGTATATTCTCTCGCCAAACATGGATATATTTTAGATTTTCACGCCCGAAAAGCGCTACAAAATACATTAACAATACAAGAGAAAATATGGACAATTTCGATGTTCCATAGTATAATTTTGATAGGAAATGGATGTGAAAGTATGAATTTGATGAATTATTCGGATGCATTGCGCCTTCTGGACTACTGCCCGCATGATGATTTTTACATCACACCCACGCCCATCATACTCGATGGCCTGTTCATACAGGTCAACCGCGCGGGCATCGTCACCGCGACGCCCTCGGACTTCCACATCGTGCGCGACGAGAGCTACAACTTCAACGTCATACACTGCGTCTTCCGCGGCCGCGGGTATGTGCGTGCGCGCGACCAGGCCTACGCGCTCGGCCGCGGCCAGGCGTTCCTGCTCGCCGCGCACGAGCCGCACGAGTACGGCTCCGACCCGGAGGACCCGATGGGCCTTGTGTGGGTGGAGTTCGCCGGCGGGAACAGCGCGCAGATCGTGCAGTACATACTCGACTCCGGCGGCGCTGTCTACGGCGGCGAGCTGTTTGAGGCGCTGACCAACTTGTGTACCTCCATACTCTACCAGACCAACCAGCGCAACCCGCGCATCAGCCAGATCATATACGAAATGCTGATGCGCATGTGCACCAGCATCGAAAGCGACCTTGAGATCAGCACCATGGACCAGAAGATACTGCGCTACATCAACCGGAACATCTCCGCCCAGCTCACGCTGGCCGACGTCGCGCGGGAGTTCGGCTACAACCCTTCCTATTTTTCCGCCCGCTTTTCCCGCACATTCGGCATGACGTTTTCCAAATACCTGCTGCGCCAGCGCATGAGCAACGCGCGCTACCTTCTGGTCACCACCAAGTGGCCCGTGGAGAGGATCGCGCAGGAGCTCGGCTTTTACGATATGAGCCACTTCATCCAGAGGTTCAAGGCGTTCGAGGGCGTCACGCCCGCCAGGTACCGCCGCCAGAGCCGCGGCTTTTTCAACCAGATCGAGGGCGCGCCCTGAGCCGATCAGCGCCGGTACTGCCCGGGCGTCATGCCCACCAGCTTCTTAAACACACGGCAGAAGTAGCTCTGGTCGGAAAAGCCCAGCGCCACGGCGATGTCCGTGAGCGGGTCGCGCGTGGAGAGCAGAAGCCGCTTGCCCTCCTCCACGCGCACGCGCATCAGGTAGGCGTGAAAGCTCTCGCCCACCGTCTCCCGAAACAGCGCGGCGAAGTAGTTGGGGCTGAGCCCGGCCTCCCGTGCCACGTCCGTCACGGTCAGCGGCTGCGCGTAGTGCGTGGAGATGTACTGAAGGACGCGGCGTATGTGCGCGTTGCCCTTGTCCATCGTGCTGAACATGGAGCCCATGAAGCTCTCCACCACGTCCTGCAAAAGCATGGATACCTCGTCAAAGCTGCTCTGGCGGCTGATGAGGGAGAGAAACTGGCCGTTGAGCGCGTAGATGCTGTCCGCGCGCGCGCCGCCCTCGATGGCGATGCGCGAAAGCAGCGTGGTCAGCTCTATGGCCCGCAGGCGGATGATCTCCATGTTGCCGCCCTCGGTAAAGAGCACATAGCCCAGCAGCTCGTTCAGCAGCGCCTTGGCCTCCCGCATGTTTCCGGTCTTGACCTTGATCAGCAGAGAGGTTTCCTTTTCATAGAAGAAGCTGTGCGTCGTGGATATGTTCTGCGTCTTGTAAAGCTGTACCGTCTCGTTGATGCGCGACTGCTGCGCCAGCTTTTCGTGCGCCTGCATCAGCACCGCGCGCTCGCTCGGGAGCAGCGGCGCGAGCAGGTGCCCCACCAGGCGGCTCAGGTGCGTCGCGCGCTCCGGCGCGATCACCTTTATCCCCGGCAGCGCCTCGTACAGCTCCAGCGCCAGCACGGGGGAGATCTGCTTTTGCGCGATCACGTCGGTCACGAGCGTGCTGTCGGGCTGGTCGAGCAGAAACGGCCCGATGAGTATGCTGCCCAGAAGCTCGCCGCCGTTGAGCAGCGGAAAGGCGATGTGGTTGAGCTGCGCGTGGCAGGAGAATATGTACGCCTCGCCGAGATGCTGCGCGCGCTCGCCCGCCTTGCGGTGCATCTCCAGGCACGCCGAGGGCCGGAATATGTTTTCCTGCAACAGCGCGCAGTAGTGCGCCGCCTCGCCGAAGGAGAGCAGCAGCGCGCCGTCCTCGTCGATCAACTGAAGCGGCAATTCCGTGTATTTGTGCAAGGTTTCCAGCACAGAGGAGATATGCTCCCGGGAAACGAGCTCGAAGATTCCTGTCGCCATGGCGCTACCCCGCGATTTTTTCAATAAATCGTTGAAAATTACAATCCCTGCATTGTAAACTCTATTATACTGGAATCAAGAAAAAAACGCAAGGAGGCAGACACATGATTTTGCAGGACATTTCGGCAAAACTTCAGGCGGGCAAGGCCAAGGACGTAAAGGCACTGGTGCAGCAGGCGATCGACGAGGGCATCCCCGCCAAGCAGATCCTGGAAGAGGGCCTGCTCAGCGGCATGAGCGTCATCGGCGAGAAGTTCAAAAACAACGAGATATTCGTTCCGGAAGTGCTCATCGCGGCGCGCGCGATGAACATGGGCGCCGGGCTGCTCAAGCCCCTGCTGGCCGAGAGCGGCGTGAAGGCGACCGGCAAGGTCTGCATCGGCACCGTCAAGGGCGACTTGCACGACATCGGCAAAAACCTCGTCAAGATGATGCTCGAGGGCAAGGGCCTGGAGGTCATCGACCTGGGCACGGACGTCGCCCCGGAGACCTTCGTCAAGACCGCCGTGGAGGAAAACTGCCAGATCATCTGCTGCTCCGCGCTGCTGACCACCACCATGGGCGTGATGGGCGACGTGGTCAAGGCCACGCAGGACGCGGGCCTGCGCGACAAGGTGAAGATCATGATCGGCGGGGCGCCGGTCACTGAGGCCTTCTGCCGCCAGATCGGCGCGGACGCCTACACGCCGGACGCGGCTTCCGCGGCCGACCGCGCCGCGGCCTTCTGCAGCGGCTGCTGAATGGAGGCGTGGCGAAGATGAACACCACCCAGCTTTTGTGGCAGGCCGCGGCTGTGGGCGCAAAGCGCGCGCTTCCCGTGCTCTCGTTCCCGGCGGCGCAGAAATTTGGCGCGAACGTCAACGAGCTGGTA
>DXVG01000142.1:3827-5437 GCA_019409045.1 Clostridiales bacterium
GATTGAGTATGTCGCTGCGCACACGCCCACGGTGGCGGCGGTCAGCCTGATGGACCTCTCCGTCGAGGCGGAGGCGTTCGGCTGCAATGTGCGCTTCTCGGAGGACGAGGTGCCCACCGTGCTCGGCCAGCTCGTCGGCGACGCCGACGCGGCGGAGGCGCTCGAGGTGCCGGGGCTGGACAAGGGCCGAGCGCCTCTGTGCATCGAGGCGATACGCCTGGCAAAGCGCGCCATCCAGGACCGCCCCGTGCTGGCGGGCGTCATCGGCCCGTTCTCGCTGGCGGGCCGCCTCATGGACGTGACCGAGATACTCTACACCTGCTACGACGAGCCCGAAGCGGTGCTCGCCGTGGTGGACAAGGCTGCGCAGTACCTCACCGAATACATACGCGCGCTGCGCGAGGCGGGCGCGGACGGCGTGGTCATGGCTGAGCCGCTTGCGGGGCTGCTCAGCCCGGACATGGCGGAGGAGTTCTCCTGTCAGGCGGCCTCGCGCATCGTCGAGGCCGTGCAGACGGACGAGTTCCCGCTGGTCTATCACAACTGCGGCAACATCACCGTCGCCATGCTGCCCAAGCTGCGCCGGATCGGCGCCAAGGCGTACCACTTCGGAAACTCCATCTCCATGAAGGAGTTTTTGGAGCACGCGCCGCAGGACATGCTGTGCATGGGCAACATAGACCCCGCCGGGCAGTTTGCAAACGGCACGCCGCAGAGCATGCGCGAGGCCACCATGGCGCTGATGCGCGACTGCGCCGCCTATGCAAACTTCGTGCCCTCCTCCGGGTGCGACATACCCTATCACGCGAAGTGGGAGAACATCGACGCGTTTTTCGCGGCCGTGGACGACTACAATCAGGGCGCGCGCTGAGCCGCCGCATCAGAGCTTATGAATAAACAGAATATTCCTCATGCCGCCGACCTTGAGCGTGCCGCGCTGGAGCGCGGCGCGTTCAAGGCGTGCGTGCTTCCCGTATCGCAGATCGCGCTCGACGCGAGCTTTCGGGATATCTGCGCCGCCAACCAGTGCGGCGCCTATGGTCGCTACTGGGTCTGTCCGCCCGCCTGCGGCGAGATCGGCCCCCTCATGGAGCGCGTGCGCGCGTGCGACTATGCGCTCCTGTACCAGACCGTCGATCCCCTCGAGGACAGCTTCGACATCGAGGGCATGCAGCGCGCCAAGCAGGGCTACGCGCGCGTGGGCCAGCGCCTGCTCGACGCCTTTCCCGATGCCGCGATGCACCTGGGCGCGGGCGGCTGCTCGCTGTGCGAGCGCTGCACAAGGCCGGAGGGCCGACCCTGCCGCCACCCGGACAGGGCGATGATCCCCATGGAGGCCTGCGGCATCGACGTGTACAACACGACCAGAGAAACGCCCCTGAAGTACATCAACGGCCAGAATACCGTGACCTACTTTGGAATGGTGCTCTTTTCGGAGGGAGAACATGCCGAAACTGACGGTGCTGCGCGGCGGCGCGAAGTGGACACTTCCCTTTGAGGGCGAACGCCGGCTGGACGAACTGCTGATGGAAAACGACCTCGCCGTGCCCCAGCCCTGCGGGGGCAGGGGCGTGTGCGGCAAGTGCGCGGTGGAGCTGTCCGGCCATGTG
>DXVG01000143.1 GCA_019409045.1 Clostridiales bacterium
CACGCTGCTGGGCACGCTGTTTCGCCTCGTCTGCTGGGGCACGGTGCTGGGCTTTGTGCCCAACTGGGCGCGGGAGGCGGCGGGGTTTACCACCGCGCAGCTTGGATACCTGTCGGTGATGTACCTGCTGCCCAACACGGTGGTGGCGCGGCTGAGCGGCGCGTATCTGGCGCCGAAGCTGGGCACGCGCGCGGTGCTCTGCGCGGGCTTTGCGCTGGTGGCGCTGGCCTGCTGCCTGTACCCGCAGGCGACGGGTCTGTGGTCGCTGATGGGCGCGCAAGCCGTGTTCGGCGCGGGCATGGGGCTGATTCTGCCGCTGACGCTCTCCTGCGCCATACGCGACATCCCCAACCCGAAGCGCGGCGCGGCGATGGGCGTGTATCAGGCCGTGTACGGAACGGGCATGTTCCTCGGCCCCGTGCTGGCGGGCTGGGTGATCGCCTCGCTGCCCACGCGGCTGGAGGGCATGGCGGCCAACTTCTACCTCAACGCCGCGCTGTCGCTGGCGGGCGTGGCGCTGTGCGCCGTCCTGCTGCGCAAGCGGCGCTGATGCGGCGGAATTCAAGCAATATATTGACCAATACGTTAATTCTTCCGCGAACGCTTTACTGCATCCGAAGAAGTATGTAATATGTAGGTTGGATGTGCAACCAGCGGGCGTTTGCGCTCGTCTAAGCTCTGTAACAAATGCAACGAGGTGTATACAATGATGAAAGTGCTTCGCAGTATCGTCGCGGCGATGTTGGCGCTTGCGCTGACCCTGGGCTGCGCCTGTGCCGCCATGGTGGACGAGGAGGGCTATCTGGAGGAGATCCTCCTGGAGGACGGCGACCAGATCGAGATGTATCAGGCCGAGATCGACGAGTCCCTCGCCAATTCTCTGGAAAAGGTCAATCAGATGCAGCACATACTGCTGCTGGGTATCGACGCGCGCCCGGGGCAGACCACGGGCCGCACGGACACGATGATCATACTCACCGTGGACACGGATACAAAGACCATCAAACTGATGAGCCTGATGCGCGACATCATCGTAGCCATTCCCGGCTACGACAACAACCGTCTGAACGCGGCCTACGTCTTTGGCGGCGCGGACCTGCTGTTGCAGACCATCGAGAACAACTTCGGCATCCACATCGAGCACTATGTGGGCGTGAACTTCTCGATGCTGGCCGACCTGATCGACCAGATCGGCGGCCTGACGCTGACGGTGGAGAGCGAGTACTACATGGACCGCATCAACGCCGTCATCAAGGAGGACAACAAGGTGCTGGGCATCGACACAAACGACGGTCTGCTCACGCAGCCGGGCGAGCAGTTGATGACCGGCAAGCAGGCGCAGGCCTACGCCCGCTACCGCTACGGCACCTCGGACGGCGACTTCGGCCGCACGGCGCGTCAGCGCGAGGTCATCACCAAGATATTCTACAAGCTGGCGGACATGAGCATTGTGGAGCTCGCCGCGCTCGCCGCCGCGAACATCGACAACGTAGTGACCAACCTGACGCTTCAGGACATGATGGCGCTGGCGCCCGCGCTGATCTCGCTCAAGGACGCGAGCATCGCCGAGCTGCGCATACCCGTGGACAACGGCTACAGCTTCCAGACCGTGCGCGGCATGTCGGTGATCGTGCCGAACCGCACCAAGACCATGGAAGCCATTGCGGATTTCCTGACCTGATGCGCGGATGGGAAAGAGGCATCGTGCGCTGCGGGCGCTCCTGGCGCTCGCGTGTGCGGGCGCGGTGGCGCTGACGGCGCTGACCGGCGCGGTGTGCGCCGCCGCCGGCATGGAGCGCGAGGCGACGCGCTCGGACTGCATCATCGTTCTGGGCGCGCGCGTATGGCCGGACGGCCGGCTCTCCGATTCGCTGCTGTACCGCTGCGAGGCGGCGCTCGAGGCGTATGAGGCGCAGCTTGCGCCGCGGCTGATCGTCTGCGGGGCGCAGGGGGCGGACGAGCCCGTCTCCGAGGCCGAGGCCATGTTTGAGTGGTTCGTGGAGCAGGGCGTGCCGCCGGAGGCGATCTTCGTGGAGGACGCCTCCCGCAACACCGAGCAGAACCTGCAAAACGCGCAGAACATCATGCGCGCCGAGGGCATGGACAGCGCCGCGATCGTCACAAGCGACTATCATTTGCAGCGCGCGCTGTGGATCGCGGGCGACTTGGGCATCTCCGCCTGCGGCATCGCGGCCGAGTCGCCAAAGCCTTTGGGCGTGTGGCTGAAAAACCGCGTGCGCGAGGGGTGCAGCTGGTGCGTATACGCGCTCAGAAAGCTGTTTTAGCCAAAGGCGCCCGAAGGGCAAACAAAATCACTTCCGAACGATGAGCGTTCGGAAGTGATTTTTGCGTCCGCGGGCCCTGCCCGGCGGTTTCGATGGGCGGCACTAGGCGATCGTGGGCGCTTCCACGCCCAGGTACTCCGATATGCACTCCACGAGGAAGCCGTGGTCCTCCACGTCGGGAAGCCCCGAGGCCAGCGCGACCGCCACCATTTCGCCGCTGCGCAGGCGGATGGGAAAGCCGCCGCCGCAGAACACATACGCGCGCGGGTCGAGCCCGCAGTCCTCCACGCCTTCGCCCGTGAGCGCCGACACGGCGCGCGAGGCCAGGGAGCTGCGCTCCATGAGCTTGACGGCGTTGTACTTGCGCGTCATCCAATTCTGGTTGTTGAGCGTCGTGCCCTCCCCCGCGCTCTGAAACAGCACATAGCCGGTCAGCGACCAGATGGCCGCGCAGAGCTTCAGGCCGCGCTGCGCGCGCCTTTGGACCATGAGGTTTCCAAGCGAGCAGACGTCCTGTGCGTCGAACTTCTCAAAGCGCAAAAGCGCCTCCTGCTGCGCGCATGTATCGCGCATCTGCTGTGGGTTCATGGTATCGCTCCTTTCGCATGACATGGGCGTCTATTGCAGAGTGGCCACGAAATCCGCCATGCGGCGCAGCCCCTCGCGTATCCTCTCCTCGCTCACGGCGTAGGACAGGCGCACAAAGCCCGGCTCGCCGAACGCCTCGCCCGGCACCACGGCCACGCACTCGCGCTCGAGCAGCACGCCGGCAAATGTGTTCGAGGAATCGATGACCGTGTCCCCGCAGCGCTTTCCCAGAAGCGCGCGCATGTCCATCATCACATAGAATGCGCCGTGCGGAAGGTCGCACCGCAGGCCGGGCACGCGATTGATCAGCTCGCACAGAAGCCTTCTGCGCTGGTCAAAGGCGGCGACCATGCGCGAAAGCTCCTCCTCGCCGCCGGAGAGCGCCGCCTCGGTGGCGTACTGCGCCACGGAGTTGGCGTTGCTGGCCGCGTGGCTCTGGAAGGCCGACATGGCCTTGATCACGGCGGCGGGGCCCGCGGCGTAGCCGATGCGCCAGCCGGTCATGGCGTAGGCCTTGCTCGCGCCGTTGACCACCACGGTCTGCGCCTTGATCTTCTCGCCCAGGGAGGCGATGGACACATGCTCGCACCCGTCGTAGATCAGCTTTTCATAGATCTCGTCGGAGATAACGTAAAAGCCCTTCTCCACGGCCAGGTCGGCGATCTTTTCCAGCGTTTCGCGCGGCAATACGCTGCCGTTGGGGTTGCTGGGGCTGTTGAGTATGAGCGCCTTCGTCCTGTGCGTCACGCGCTTTTCGATCTCCTCCGGCCGCACGCGGAAGCCGTCCTCGCTGAAGCAGGGCACGAACACCGGGAGGCCGCCGACCATCTTCACCATCTCCGGATAGCTGACCCAGTACGGCGAGGGGGTGAGCACCTCGTCCCCCTCATCCACCAGCACGCTCAGCGCGGTGAACAGGGACTGCTTCGCGCCGCTTGAGACGATGATCTCGGCGGGGTCGTAGACGAGGCCGTTGTCCTTCAAAAACTTCTCCGCGATCTTCTTTCGCAGGGACAGCGTGCCCGGAACGGGCGTATAGCGCGTCTTGCCCTCGTCGATGGCGCGATGCGCGGCCTCGCGGATGTAGGCGGGCGTGTCAAAATCCGGCTCTCCGGCGCCAAAGCCGACCACGTCCCTGCCCTCCGCCTTGAGCGCCTTGGCGCGCGCGTCGATGGCCAGCGTGGCCGACGGGGCGATCTGCGCGGCCCTGCGGGAAATCTGCAACATTTTTTTCTACCTCCAGTTTCAGCCTTCCACCGTTCGTATTTCGTCAAAACGCAGAGAACTCCTGCTTGACCACGCAAATTTTACCTCATTTTCGCCTTTGAAGCGCATATATTTGCAAGTGTGGAGACCTCGATGCCCAAAAAATGGCCACGCAATATTCGCTTTACATGGCATTCAAAACATGGTATAATAGATTGTATTTTGTCGATAGGGAGGCTGTGACATGGAGTTTGACCGCATGGGCGTTGAGGAGATCAAGCAGTCCATACGAGAAAAGCTGGAAAACAACTTCGGCTGCGGGTTGAGCGACGCGACGCCTCAGCAGCTTTATCAGGCGGTGGCGCGCACCGTGCGCGACGAGGTCATGCGCCGCCGCACCGCCTCGCGCGGCGTGCGCAAGGCCGAGCGCAAGAAGAAGGTCTACTACCTGTGCGCGGAGTTCCTCACCGGGCGCGCGCTGCATTCCAACATCGTGAACCTGGTCAACGAAGAAAACTACGCGCGCGCGCTCAAGGAGCTGGGCATCGATCAGGACGCCATCTTTGAGCTCGAGCCGGAGCCGGGCCTCGGAAACGGCGGCCTCGGCCGCCTGGCCGCGTGCTTTCTGGACGCGCTGACGACGATGGAGCTGCCCGCGATGGGCTGCACCATCCGCTACGAGTACGGCCTCTTCCGCCAGAAGCTGACCGACGGCTATCAGGCGGAGGTGCCCGACAACTGGCTCGACTCGGGCAACATCTGGGAGATCCCGCGCCCGGACCAGACCGTGGAGGTCCACTTCGGCGGCCGGCTGGAGGAGTACACCGAGAACGGGCGGCTCAAGTACCGCCATCTGGATTACAAGACCGTGGAGGCCGTGCCCTACGACATCCCCGTGGTGGGCTACGACACCTGCATGGTCAATATGCTGCGCGTGTGGTCCGCGCGCTCGAAAAAGCGCATCGACATGGCCTCGTTCAACTCCGGCCAGTACATGCGCGCCATGGAGGAGCGCGAGCTGGCCGAGGTCATCTCCAAGGTGCTCTACCCCAATGACAGCAACTACGAGGGCAAGGAGCTGCGCCTGAAGCAGCAGTACTTCTTCTCCTCGGCCTCGGTGCAGTACGCCGTGAACGACTTTATCAAGGTCTACGGCTACGACTGGAAGATCTTCCCGGACAAGGTGGCCATTCACATCAACGACACGCACCCGGCCATCGCCATTCCGGAGCTTATGCGCATACTGGTGGACGAGTACGAGCTGGACTGGGACTTCGCCCAGAGCATCTGCTACCGCACGTTCGCCTACACCAACCACACCGTCATGCAGGAGGCGCTG
>DXVG01000144.1 GCA_019409045.1 Clostridiales bacterium
ACGCCGGCCTTGATCTGCTTCTCCGTCCAGTTGTGCGCCTCCAGGCCGAAGAGCACCACATCGCGGCGGCGGCCCTCCAGCTTGCCCAGCACGATCGGATAGCCGATGGCGGCGGAATAGCCGTCGATCTTGGCCGACAGGTTGAGCTGCACGATGTCGCCCTTTTCAAACTTGCGGTAGCTCGAGCGGGAGATCGCGTGGCGCGTGGAGGCCTCGGAGAACACATACATCGGAAGCCCCTCATACTCTGCGCCGTTTTCGTAGATCACGCGCTGGGCGACGCCGACCATCTGCAGCTCGGTCATGCCCGGGCGGATCTCCCGGATCACCTGCTGCGTGGCCAAATCGGCGATGCGATAGCCCTCGCGCAGGCAGGCGATTTCGTTGGCGGACTTGATGCTGCGCAGCTCCGTCATGATGTATCCCGCGTTGACGATCTCGGCCTCCGGGAAGGCGGATTTGATGCCCTCCATGATGACCACGGAGGTGTCCAGATAGCTTGCCACGCCGATGCGCAGCTTCTTGCCCGTCACGCCGATGGCCTTGAACACGTCGTGATAGGTGTCGGGCTTGAACTCGGGGTAGGCGGGGTCCGCGCCCTCGCGGTACTCCATGAGCACAAACACCTTCTCAAGGTGCGAGCGATCGCTGGCGAACTTCTTGGACTCGGGGCCGCACATCAGCGCCGCGTCGCCGCCCGCGGAGATCGCCACGCCCGCGCGCTCAAACAGCGGCCAGTAGCCGGAAAAATAGCGGGGGTTGGCATAATCGGCCTCGTTGCCGTTGACGATCAGCGCGTCCAGGCCCTCGCGCTGCAAAATTGCCGCCGCGCGCTGTACGCGCTCCAGGTATTCGCTGTGGGGAATGCGAATGCTTCCGTGTTCCATAGTGCCTTTTCTCCTTTACGCTTGATAGAATATCTCTTCCATGTCCTCGTAATACACGCCCTGCTCGTGCCCGACGAAGCACGGCTTTGTGTGCTTCCACCACGCCTGCGTCGCCGGGTCGGCCTCCATCTTGCGCATGTCGGCGTCATAGTCCTCGCCGACGTACTCAAAGTAGGCGACCGCCATGTTTCCAAACAGCGAGATCGAGTAATTGCGCAGGTTGCACGCCTGAATGGTTTTGAGCACCTCGGGCCACACGGCAGCGTGCAGCGCGCGATACTCCTCCACCTTTTCGGGCTTGAGAAACGCCCGCTGACAAAAGCGCCTAGTCATCGACGGGATACCCCATCGTGGTGTAGTAGGCCAGGTTGTCCTGCCGGGGGTCGAGGCGGCCGTACTGCACGATCACCGGCACGTCGCTTTCCACCTTGGCCGCGTATTGCGTAGTCAGGGGCAGCACATGCTCGCCAAAGTGCTCCGCGCGGTGCGTCTGGAAGCACTTGACGCGCTCCGCGCCCACCGTCATGCAGATGTCGCGCACAGGCTCCCTGTCCTCAAAGTAGAGCGTGATCCGAATGTGCGCGTCCTCCCCGTTGGGGTTGAGAATCACATACGATTCATGGCCCTTGAGCAGGCTGTCCCCCATCGGCGGGCGATCCCCGTCCGGGAAAAACCAAACCTTCTTTCCGTACATGTCATCACTCTCCGTGTCGCGCGTTGTTTTCAAGGGCGGCGGCGCGGCCGCGCCGCCGCAGTCTTCCCGCTCGAGGCTTAGTCGTAGAGCAGGGGAGCGATGTGATCGTCGTCCATGTTGCTCGCATCGTACCAGTAGCAGCCCGTGTCGATCACGACCGTGCCGTTCTCGTCCACTTCGCCCTCGATCTCCTCGCCCAGCGCCAGCTT
This sequence comes from Clostridiales bacterium, assembly GCA_019409045.1. GTDB lineage: Bacteria > Bacillota > Clostridia > Christensenellales > Aristaeellaceae > Pullichristensenella. The sequence continues at coordinate 1,791 of DXVG01000144.1, forward strand.
GCAGGCGGTGGCCACGGCGGTGTAGCCCATGCCGACCGGGTCCTGCGTGATGGCGCCCGCGATTTCGCCGGAGCGCACGCCCGCCTTGAGCGCCGCAGAGGAGTCAAAGCCGATGAGCAGCACCTTGCCGATCATGTTGACTTCCTTCAGGCCGTTGTACGCGCCCACGCAGGCGCCCTCGTTGGTGGAATAGATCAGCTTGATATCCGGGTTGGCGATGAGCATGGACTTGGCGATGTCCGCGGACTTGAGGTGATCGCCCTCGCCGTACTGTATGTCCACGATCTCCAGCTCGGAATTGGCCTCGATGTAGTCCACAAAGCCCTCCACGCGCTGCACGGCGTCCACAACCGTCTGCGAATGGCCGACGATGGCGATCTGGCCCTCGGTGCCCACCAGGCGGATGGCGTTCTCCGCGGCCAGCGCGCCCGCAGCGTAGTTGGAGGTGGAGCAGTGCGCGTCGGCGATTGCGCCCACGCCCGCGTCAAAACCCACCACCGGCATGCCCTGCTCCTTGACCGAAGTCAGGTCCGCCTCGACGGCCTGCGTGTCGATCGCGGCCATGCACACGGCGATCAGGTTCTCGTTGGTCAGGTTTGCGCGCAGTATGTCCACCTGCTTATCGACCATGGTCTCGTCCTGCGGGCCGTCAAATACGATGGTCACGCCATACTCCTCCGCGGCCTGCTCCGCGCCGGACTTCACGGCCTGCCAGAACTGATGCGCCACGCCCAGGGGCAGCACCGGGATAAACCCGCCCTCCAGCGGCTTTTCCTCCTCGGCCATCGCCGGGCAAACCATCATGGAGAGGGACAGAACCAGCGCCAACAGCAGTACCAGAACCTTTTTCATAGTGTTTCCTCCTTATTTTCTCCCTCGGCGGCCGCGTCGAGCGCCAGCCCCGGGGATGTATTCCCATTCCCGTCGGAAGTTACGTCGCCTTGCCGCGCTTGCGCAGCAGGTCGAAGTACACCGCACCGGCGAGCACGAGGCCGGTGACGACCGTCTGCCACTCCGTAGAGACGGCCATGGAGCGCAGGCCGTTTGTCAGCACGGAGATGATGAACGCGCCGATGACCGTGCCGATGATGGAGCCCTCGCCGCCGGACATGGACGTTCCGCCGATGACCGCCGCCGCGATGGCCTCAGATTCGTAGCCCGCGCCAAGCTGCGGCTGCGCCGAGCCCAGGCGCGAGGACATGATCAGCCCGGCGAAGGCGCTGAACAGGCCGCTGACCATGTATACCAGCATCTTCCACTTCGCGGTGTTTATGCCCGAAAGCCGTGCCGCCTCCTCGTTGGAGCCGATCGCCTTCGTGTAGCGCCCCAGCAGCGTGCGCGAATAGAGCACCCACGCGATGGCGATGCCTACCACGAACAGCACAAACGCGTTGTAGAAGCCGTCGATGCCCAGAAAGCCGCCCAGCGCGATGTTCTGATACCCGGGGGCGTTGGTGAAGTACACCGGGCGGATGCCGGAGACCACCAGGGACAGGCCCTCGGTGACCATCTGCATGGCCAGCGTCGCGATGAACGGGGGCAGCTTCATCTTTGCCACCGCAAAGCCGCTGATCAGGCCGCATACGCCGCCGACGACGAACCCGAACGCGATCGCCATCCATATCGGAAAGCCCCAGTTGTTGAACGCGATGCCGCTCATCACGCAGCTGAAGGTCATCGTCGTGCCGATGGACAGGTCGATGCCCGCGGTGGTGATGCAGAAGGTCACGCCCAGCGCCAGCAGGCCGTTGACGCAGGTGGAAAGCGCGATGGTCATGACGTTTAAGTAGCTGGCAAAGCCCGGGCGCATGATCGCAAAAAATGCAAACATGACCACCAGTACGCTCAAAATGATCAGCTTCTGCGTGATCGCCCTGTTCTTCATCGTCTTCATTTTCCTTCGCCTCCGTTTGCCTGCGCGTCGCGCAACGTTGCGTAACGCATGATCGTGGTCTGGTCGATTTCCTCGCCGGTCACCTCGCCGGTGATGCGGCCCTCGCACATGACGATGACGCGGTCGCTGACGCGTATGATCTCCGGCAGCTCCGAGGAGATCATCACAATGGCCTTTCCCTCCGCCGCAAGGCGGTCGAGCAGCTTGTAGATCTCGTTTTTCGCGCCCACGTCGATGCCGCGCGTCGGCTCGTCAAAGATCAGCACGTCGCAGTTGCGCGTCAGCCACTTGGCAAGCACCACCTTCTGCTGGTTGCCGCCGGACAGATAGCGCGCAAGTTGTCGGCCGGACGGGGTTTTGATGGCGAGCTCGCGGATCATGGCGCGCATGTTCTTCTCCTCAAGCGCCTCGCTGAGGAAGAACCCCGCGTGTACAAAGCGCCGCATGCTGGCAATGGAGGTGTTGGTTCTCACGCTCAGGCCCAGCATCAGGCCGTAGCGTTTGCGATCCTCCGAGAGATAGGCGATGCCGCCGCGCACGGCGTCCTCAGGTGTGCGTATGTTGAGCTTCTTGCCGTGGACGTATATTTCGCCGCCCTCCCTTGGGTCGGCCCCGAAAATCGCCCGCGCCGTTTCCGTGCGCCCCGCGCCCACCAGCCCGGCAACGCCGAGGATCTCGCCCCTGCGCACCTTGAAGGATACGTTTTGCACCATGCGCCCCGCGCAGATGTTCCTGACCTCAAGGGCGATGGGCGCGTCCGCGGGCACGCTGCGCTCGCTTCGGGTGATGAAGATCTCGCGTCCGACCATCATGGAGATGATCTTTGAAGTCTCGACCTCCTGGGTGTTGACGGTGGCGACGTAGCCGCCGTCGCGCATGACCGTGATGCGGTCGGAGATCTCCTTGAGCTCCTCCAGCCGGTGCGATATGTGTATGATGCCCCTGCCCTCGTCGCGCAGCATGCGAATCACGCGAAACAGGTCCTCGATCTCGTTGTCCGTCAGCGCCGCGGTCGGCTCGTCCATGATCAGCACTTCGGAGTCGTAGGACAGCGCCTTGGCGATCTCGACCATCTGCTGCTTGGCAACGGTGAGATCGCCCACCAGCACCGACGGGTCGATGTCCACGTTCAACCGCTCAAAGAGCGCCTGCGCGCGGCGGTTGATCGCCGAATCGTCCAGGAAGAAGCGCGCGCGCAGCTTTTCGCGGCCGATGAATATGTTCTGCGCCGCGGTGAGGTGGTTCATCAGGTTCAACTCCTGATGGATCATCACCACGCCCATCCGCTGGCTGTCGCGCACGTTTCGTATGTTCGCCTCCTGCCCGCGCAGGAAGATGCGCCCCTCGTCCTTGGGGTACACGCCTGTGAGCACCTTCATCAGCGTGGACTTGCCCGCGCCGTTCTCGCCGACCAGCGCGTGTACCTCCCCGGCGTTGAGCTGAAAGGACACGTCGCTGAGCGCCTTCACGCCCGGAAACGACTTGGAGATGTGCTCCATGCGAATCAGTTCGCGCACCATTGCATTCGCCTCCCAAGTACGTCCCTTAGCTGTCCTTCTTGGTGTTGGAGTCGATCAGCACGACCGCCACCAGTATGATGCCCTTGACCACCCACTGCCAGTAGGTGTTGATGCTCATCAGCACCATGTAGTTTGAGATGACCTGCAAAAACAGCGCGCCGATCACCACGCCGAAGATCTTGCCGCGGCCGCCGGT
>DXVG01000145.1 GCA_019409045.1 Clostridiales bacterium
GCCCTGGGCGGGCGCCTTTCTGGGCGGGGGCAGCACCACGGTAAAGCGCGTGCCGATGCCCTCGCGGGAGAGCACCTCAAAGTGCCCGCCGTGACTGTCCACGATCCACCTGGCGATGGACAGCCCCAGCCCCGCGCCGCCGCTCGAGCGGCCGCGCGCCGGGTCGGAGCGGTAGAAGCGGTCGAACACGCGCGACACGTCCGCGCGGCTGATGCCGATGCCCGAGTCCTGCACCTCGATGCTGGCCCCTCCCTCGGGCGTGGCGCGCGTGCGCAGGCGGATCATGCCCCCGGCGGGCGTGTACTTGGTGGCGTTGTCGCACAGTATGCGGGCGCACTGCTTGAGCATGTCGCGGTCGGCCATGGCCGTCACGCCCGGCTCGATCTCGATGCGCCAGTCGTGATTGCGGTCGATGAGCTGCGCGTCCTCGTAGACCTCCTTGACCAGCTCGGACACGTCCACCTCCCGCACGTCCAGGCGGCTTTTGCCCATGTCGCCGCGCGCCAGGAACAGAAGCTGCTCCACCAGCTTTTTCATGTACTCGCTCTCGGACTTGATGGCGGCGATGCTCTCGTCGAGTATCTTCTCGTCGCTCTTGCCCCAGCGGTCGAGCATGCCCACATAGCCCTGTATGACGGCGATGGGCGTGCGCAGCTCGTGCGAGGCGTCGGAGACGAACTGCCCCTGCCGCTGGTAGGACTCGTGCAGGCGGGAGAGCAGGCTGTTGACCGCGTCCTCCAGGCCGCGCAGGTCGCGGTCGCCTGTGCGCAGCGTTTCCTCGGGGCGCATGGACTTTATGCGGTCCTCCAGATCGTGCAGGCGCTCGTCGTCCAGCGCCGGGTGCTCGAAGGTCTGCTGGCGCTCGAGCAGCGCGCGGGTGGCGCGGGCCATCTCGTCCAGCGGCCGCAGGAGCTTGCGCGCGCGGCGGCCGCCAAAGAGCAGCTGCCGAAGCAGCGACAGGCCCTCAAACCCCAGCAGGATCAGCGCCATGGGCACGACCGCGTCGAAAAACGGCTGCACCGCCGCGGTGTACATCTGGCCCTGCGGGTCGTAAAAGACGTACACGGCGTCGCGCACGCGGGTGAGGAAGGAGCCCTGCACGCCCATCTCCACGCTGCGGGTGAGCCCGGCCTGCCACGCGTCGCCCAGCGCGGCCAGCTCCTGATAAAAGCAGAAGCAGATCGACACAAGCAAAAGCAAAAGCAGGTCCAGCCAGAAGAACAACTTAAACAGCCTCCACAGCCACGAACGCTGTATGCTTCGGGCCGTGGAGGTCACGCGGCGGCTCTCGCTCATGCCTGCGGGTCGCGGAACACATAGCCCACGCCGCGAACCGTGTGGATGTACTTTACGCCGAACCGCTCGTCGATCTTTGCGCGAAGGTAGCGGATGTAGACGTCGACCACGTTGGTCTCGCCCATGTAGTCATACCCCCAGACCTTGGAGAGCAGCTGCTCGCGCCGCAGCACCAGCGAGCGGTTCTCCATCAGCGCGCGCAGCAGGTCGAACTCGCGGCTTGTGAGGCTGATCTCCTCCTGGGCAAACTGCACGCTGTGGCGCGCGATGTCCAGCCGAAGCTCGCCCGAGGCCAGCAGCCCCTCCCCCGCCGCGCCCGGCGCGGCGCGCTTTCGCAGCGCCGCGCGTATGCGCGCGAGGAGCTCCTCGATCTCGAACGGCTTTGTGATGTAATCGTCCGCGCCCATGTCCAGGCCGGTCACCTTGTCCATCACCGCGTCGCGCGCGGTGACCATGATCACCGGCGTCTGCCTCGAGCGGCGCAGGCGCCGAAGCAGCTCCATGCCGCTCATGCCGGGGAGCATCACGTCCAGAAGGATCAGGTCGTACTCCCCCTGCTCGGCCATGGCGAGGCCGTCGCGGCCGTCGGCGGCCTTCTCCACGAGGTAGCCCTCGTGCGTGAGCTCCAGCTCGATAAACCGCGCCAGCTTTTCCTCGTCCTCGACGATGAGTATCCTCTCCTGCATGCGCCCGCCTCCCCGCGACCGGCCGTTTGCCGCCTATTGCTCTTTCGACGTATCGTCCTGATTCTCCTGCCACTGCTCCCGCACGCGGTCGGCGGCGTTTTCGGCCTTGTGGATGTACTCGTTCACCTTCTCGTTGGAGGGGTGGTCGCCGCGCAGCGAGTAGCGCATGCCAAAGAACAGCCCCACGATCATCAGCCCCACCACCAGCCAGAACGGCGGGAAGATCAGAAGCAGCACGAACGCCGTCAGCGGCAGCGACACCACCTCCCTGCCCTCGCGCGAGGCGACGACAAAGTTGCGGTTGCCGTAGTTGAGCATGCGGCGGAAGATGCCGCCCACGGTCTTGGCCCCGTCCTTAAAGCCCGTGTCGCGCTTCTTTTTCTTCTCGGCGGGCTCCTTCTCCTCGGCCTGTCGGGTGGTGAAGCGCGCGTCGTCCTCGGGCACCTTGCCCTCGCGCTCCAGAAGCACGATCGCGTCCAGCAGATCCCAGTTCGCCGCCTCCAGCGCGGCCTTGGCCTCCTCGTAGGTGACGTTGGCCTTCTGGCGCAGAAGCTCTACCATTTCATAATTCGTCATCGCGTTTTCCTCCTTTTGTCCTGCCGACGCGCATATATTATACCACAAACATTAAAAGGCGGCAGCGCAAAATTAGAGCGGCATTAAAACGGGGTGACGGCTTTCTGAGGCCGCGGGGCGCGCGCGGGAAAATTTGGCGGCGGCGCGCGGGAGATTTATCCATATCTTCCTTGCCATTCCCGTCAAAAGTTGCTACAATGAAGGGACATGGAAGCGGGGGAGGCGAGCGCGGTTGAACCAGCGCACGGTGGAGATATTGGATACGACGCTGCGCGACGGCGTGCAGGCGGCGGGCGTGGTCTTCTCCCTGGAGGACAAGATCAAGCTCGTGCGCGCGCTGGACGAGCTGGGCGTGAGCTATATCGAGGCGGGCAACCCCTTCTCCAACCCCAAGGACGCGGAGCTGTTCCGCTTCGCGCGCGAAAAGCTGCGCCTGCGCCACGCGCGGCTGGCGGCGTTCGGCATGACCCGCAGGCCCGGCATGCGCGCGCAGGACGACCCCGGGCTGACCGCGCTGGTGGAGAGCGGCGCGCACATCGCAAGCATCGTGGGAAAGGCCAGCCTTTCGCAGGTGCGCGACGTGCTGGGCGTGTCGCCGGAGGAGAACCTCTCCATGGTCGAGGACACCGCGCGCTTCCTCACCGGGCGCGGCATGAGCGTGTTTTTTGACGCCGAGCACTTCTTCGACGGCTACCTGGAGGACGCGGCATACGCGCTTAGTACGCTGGAGGCCGCCTCGCGCGGGGGCGCGGCGCGGCTTGTGCTGTGCGACACCAACGGCGGCACGCTGCCGGGCGAGATCGCCGCGGCGGTGCGCGATGTGGCGGGGCGCTTTGAATCGCCCGTGGCCATCCATTGCCATAACGACGCGGGGCTCGCCACCGCCGCCACGCTCGCGGCCGTGGAGGCGGGCGCGACGCAGGTGCAGGGCACCATCAACGGCTACGGCGAGCGCTGCGGCAACGCCAACCTGTGCGAAGTCATGCCCAATCTGGAGCTGAAGCTGGGCGTGCGGGCGCTGCCGGAGGGCTGCCTCGCGCTTTTGTGCGACACCGCGCGCTTCATCAGCGAGCTTGCCAACCTGAACATGGACGAGCGCACGCCCTACGTCGGGCGCAACGCCTTCGCCCACAAGGGCGGCATGCACATCGACGGCGTGCTCAAGCGGCACGACGCGTTCGAGCACATCGACCCGCAGCTCGTGGGCAACCGCCGCCGCCTGCTGGTGAGCGAGGTGGCCGGGCGCAGCGCGCTTCTGACGCGGCTGAAAAAGATCGCGCCGGAGCTCACGCGCGAGAGCGAGGCCACCGCGCGCATACTGGAGACGATCAAGGCGCTGGAGGCGGAGGGCTATTCGTTCGAGGATGCGGACGGTTCGCTCACGCTGCGCATACTCGACGCGCTGGGCAGGCGGCCCGCGTTTTTCCGGGTGCTGGACTTTCATGTGTTCTCCCGGCCCGACCCCGACCCGCTCAACGCGCAGGCGTATGTGAAGGTGAGCGTGGGCGAGCGCGTGGAGATCACTGCCGACGAGGGCGACGGCCCGGTCAACGCGCTGGACCTGGCGCTGCGCAAGGCGCTCTCGCGGTTCTACCCCGTGCTTGAAAACATGCGCCTGACAGACTTCAAGGTGCGCGTGGTCTCCGGAAGCGGCACGGCCAGCGCCGTGCGCGTACACATAGATTCCACGGATGGAAAGAGCGTGTTTTCCACCGTGGGCGTATCCACAAACGTCATCGAGGCCAGCTTTATCGCGCTTACGGACTCCATCGACTGCCTGCTGATGCATCGGCAGCAGGGCGCGTCCGCCGGCGGGGCCTCCACATGAGGAAGGACGTACACATGGGCAAGATCATCGCCATTTCCAACCAGAAGGGCGGCGTGGGCAAGACCACCACATCGGTCAACCTCAGCGCCTGCGTGGCCGAGGCGGGCCGGCGCACGCTGCTTGTGGACATCGACCCGCAGGGCAACGCCACCAGCGGCCTGGGCACGCAGGGCGCGTCCGAGACGATCTATCCGGTGCTGCTGGGCGAGGCGGAGGCCTCCGCCTCGTGCGTGGACACGGGCTTTGACGGCCTGGCGCTCATCCCCTCGGCCATCGAGCTTGCGGGCGCGGAGGTGGAGCTCGTGGGGCTGGAGAGCCGCGAGGGGCTGCTCAAGGCGGCGCTCGCGCCCCTGCGGGAGCGGTTTGACTACATATTCATCGACTGCCCGCCCTCGCTGGGGCTTCTGACGCTCAACGCGCTCACCGCGGCCGACAGCGTGCTTGTGCCCATACAGTGCGAGTACTACGCGCTGGAGGGCGTGGGGCAGCTGATGAACACGGTGCGGCTGGTGCGCAGGGCGCTCAACCCGCATCTGGAGGTGGAGGGCATCGTGCTCACGATGTTCGACGCGCGCACGAACCTGGGCGCGCAGGTGGTGGGCGAGGTGCGCAACCACTTCCCCGCGGAGGCGTTTGAAACCCTCATCCCCCGCAACGTGCGCCTGAGCGAAGCGCCCAGCTACGGCCTGCCCATTCATCGCTACGACCCCAAATGCAGCGGCACGACGGCCTATCGCGCGCTGGCGGCGGAACTGATCGGCAGAAATGAGGGAAAATAACATGGCGGCAAAGATGCAACGCGGGCTGGGCCGGGGGCTCGGCGCGCTTCTGGGCGATGCGGCGCAGGGCGCGGGCGAGGGCGCGCAGGACGAGGTGCGCCTGCTCAAACTCACGCAGATCGACCCCAACCGCGACCAGCCGCGCGCGGATTTTGACGAATCGGCGCTTCAGGAGCTGGCCGCGTCCATACGCGCGGTGGGGGTCTTGCAGCC
>DXVG01000146.1 GCA_019409045.1 Clostridiales bacterium
CTTTAGCGCCACGCCCACGGACGTGGCAAAGGGCGCGGAGGCGCTGCTTCGCATGATACTGCGCGCGGACAACGGCCGCCGCGCACAGCCGCCGAAGGTGCTGCTGGTCTCCCCCATCCACCTGCGCGCCACGACGTTCCTGGGCGAGGTGTTTGGCGACCGCCGCGCGGACTCGATGCGCCTTGCCGCGCTCTACGCTGCGGCGGCCGAGAGAAACGGCGCGGCCTACATGGACGCGGCGCAGTTTGCGCAGGCCTCGACGCTGGACGGGCTGCACCTCGACCGGGATGGCCACGCGAGCCTGGCCGCCGCCTTTGAGAATGAGATCCGGCAGATCTTCTGCTGAGCGAGGAGGGGCATCGAATTGGAGAGAGAGAACAGGAGCTTTGTAAGGCGGCTGTTTGGCAGGCCGGAGCTGACGGTGCTGCTGGCGGTGTTGATACTGGGCGCGATCTTCTCGCTGTTTTCCAGGAACTTCCTGTCCGCGTACAACATCTACACGCTCTCGCGCACGGCCGCGCTGTACATGTTCATCGCGCTTTCGCAGACGATGGTCATCATCGTGGGCGGCATGAACCTGTCGCTGGGCTACATCGGCGGCATGAGCGTGGTCACGGTGGGCCTGTTTATGCAGGACTTGCACGCCTCCGCGTTCGTGGCGGTGTGCGCGGCGCTGCTGGTGGGCCTGCTCGCGGGCGTGTTCAACGGGCTGGTGATCACAAAGCTCAAGCTCAATTCGTTCATCGTGACACTGGCCACGAGCTTCATCTATCAGGGGCTGGTGACCGGCGTTTCGGAGGGATTTCCGTATACGGAGCTGACCGAGGGCTTCACCTGGCTGGGCCGCAGCATGTTCCTCGGGCTTCCGCTGATGCTGTACTTCGCGGCGATCATGCTGGTGATCATCTGGTTCGTGTTCCGCTACACGGTCACGGGCCGCAGGCTGCTGGCCACCGGCGGCAACGCCGTGGCGGCGCGCATGGCCGCGGTGAACACCGACCGCTCCATCGTCATCGCCAACACGCTCTCGGGGCTGTTTGCGGCGATCGCGGGCATCTGCGCGGTGTCGATGAACGGCTCGGCGCAGCCCACCACCGGCGGCGACTGGATGATCTACTCCTTCGCAGTGTCGGTCATCGGCGGCACGGCGCTGGCGGGCGGCGTGATCCAGCCGCTGGGCATCTTCATCGCGGCGTACCTGATCGTCATGATCAAAAACGGCCTGGTCATGGCCAACGCGAACATCTACTACGAGCAGACCTATCTCGGGCTGATCCTGCTTCTGGCGGTGTCGCTCGCACCCATCACCGCGTGGGCGAAGGAGCTCAAGCGCCGCAGGAAGTTCCGCAGCGACAGGCGCCGCTGAATCGCGTACCTTTGAACGCGCATGCGTTCCTTGAATAACGAACACTATAAAAACGGAGGTAGAGTCACATGAAGAGGATCGTTTCCCTGGCATTGCTTTGCTGCTTGCTGCTCGGCTTCGGGGCGGTCGCGTCCGCCGAGGGCCAGTACGTCTGGTACTTCCCCACGGCGCACTCCTACGCCGACGAGGTCAAGGGCTATGTGGAGCAGTACATCGCCGACAGCGGCATCGACGTGCGCATCATGCTCGGCGCGGACTGGGAGCAGTCCACGCAGGACGCCAACCTGCAGGCGCTGGTGGCCGACGGCTACACCAACATGTCCGTCTACCCCGCCTCCGACGGCGCTGCGGGCCTGTTTGACGAGCTGGCGAGCTTCGGCGTGAACGTGATCACCTACGGCGCGGGCACCAGCCAGGCCACCGAGCAGTTCTGCGTGGCCACGGACGTGCAGGCCGCGGCCTACTCCGCCTGCGACTACGTCATCGACGCCATGGGCGGCGAAGGCGGCGTGCTCAACGTGCTGGAGGTGCTGGCCGACACCAACACGCTCAAGCGCAAGGACGGCATCGACGCCTGCATCGCCGACCACGAGGGCGTGGAGCTTGTGCAGGAAGTAGCGGGCATCAACAACATCGAGGAGGGCGTTGAGAAGATCTCCTCCGCGCTGTACGCCAACATCGAGAAGATCAACGGCATCGTCTGCACGGGCAACATGTCCTCCTCTGCGGCGGTGCAGGTGCTGGACGACTACTACGAGCGCAATCCCGACGCGGCGAAGATCTACCTTGTGACCATCGACACGCCCGAGGACGTGATGAACGGCATCGAGTCCGGCATCGTGTACGGCACCATCGCCCAGAACACGTTCGCCCACGGCTACATCCCGCTGGAGATCCTCCGCCTGATGAGCGAGGAGGGCTACACCAAGGTCGAGGGCACCTACTTCATCGACTCCGGCTGCGTGCTGGTGACCAAGGACAACATCGACAGCTTCAGCGAGGATCTGCAGGTCGTCACCGACCAGATCATCGCCGATTTGACCACCGCATACCTGACCAAGTAAGCGGCCCACGCTTCCTTCCCGCCGCGGCGCACGCCGCGGCGGGCCCCGGCCGCGGGGCGCTCCTCCGCGCGGCGGCCGCGATCTACGCAGTGAGGGATTTCATATGCTTGAGGCGAGAAACATAACGCGGGAATTTCCGGGCGTGAAGGCTCTGGACGATGTTTCGGTGCGGTTTGAAAAGGGCGAGGTACACGCGCTGATGGGCGAAAACGGCGCGGGCAAGTCCACGCTGATGAAGATCATCACCGGCATATACCGTCCGGACCAGGGCGCCGTGTACATAGATGGCCAGAAGGTCGCGCTGCGCGACTATGCGGACTCCGCCGCCTACGACATCTCCATGGTGCATCAGGAGATACAGGTGATCCCCGAGTCCACCGTGGCGGAAAACATCGTCATGGACAAGATGCACAAGTTCCGCAACCGGCTGGGCATGCTGGACTGGAAGAAGATCAACGAGACGGCGCGCACCTACCTGGACATGGTGGAGCTCAACGTGCGCCCCACGGACATCATCGGCCGCATGACCGCCGCGCAGAAGCAGCTGATACAGATCGCAAAGGCGCTGTCCTCCAACGCCTGGTACATCCTCATGGACGAGCCGACCTCCTCCCTGACCAAGTACGAGGCGGAAAACCTGTTTCGCATCATCCGCAAGCTCAAGGAGGAGGGGCGCTGCATCATATTCGTCTCGCACAAGATCGAGGAGGTGCTCGAGTTGTGCGACCGCGTGACGGTGCTGCGCGACGGCAAGGTGATCGGCACGCGCGATGTGCGGGATTTGACGCGCAACGACCTTGTGAAGATGATGATCGGCCGCGACGAGAACATAGAGCACATGGGCACGCTCGATATGCATGACGAAGTGGTGCTCGACGTGCGGCATGTGGGGCGCAGCGGCATGTTTGACGACATCAGCCTGAAGCTGCACCGGGGCGAGATCCTGGGGCTGTACGGGCTGGTCGGCGCGGGGCGCACGGAGCTTGCGCGGCTGATCGTGGGCGCGGACCGCATGGACACCGGCGAGGTCTACGTCAACGGAAAGAAGGCCGACATACGCTGCATCGGCGACGCGGTGGAGAAGTACGGCATGTGCTACGTCACCGAGAACCGCAAGGAGGAGGGGCTGATCCTGCCCTTCGACGTGCGCGACAACATGACGCTGACCATACTGCGCAAGCTGCGCGGCCGCGGCGGCAAGATCAGCAACGCAAAGCGCCGCGAGGCCACCGCGGCGATGATCCGCCAGATGGATATACGCACGCCCTCGCAGGAGACGCGCGTGGAATCGCTCTCCGGCGGCAACCAGCAGAAGGTGTCCATCGGCAAGTGGCTCGCCGCGGGCTGCGACATACTCATCATCGACGAGCCGACCGTCGGCGTGGACGTGGGCGCGAAGCGCCAGATCCACGAAATCATCTGGAATCTTGCCAAGAACGAGGGCAAGTCCATCATACTCATCTCCTCGGACATGACCGAGATGATCACGCTCGCCCGCCGCATACTCGTGTTCCGCGATTTTGAGATCACGGCGGAGATACAGGGACTCAACGACCGCGCCTACGGCTACGCGGAGGTCAGCGAAAAGATCGGCGCGGCAATGGCGTAAAGGGGGGAGAATGCATGAACGGCAGAGAGCGCATACTGGCCGCCATTGGCCACACCGAGCCGGACAGGCTGCCGCGCGACCTGGGCGCAACGCCCAGCTCCGGCATATCGGCGATCGCCTACAACCGGCTTGTGAAGCATGTGGGGCTTAGTTGCGGCCCCGCGAAGATTTACGACGTGGTGCAGCAGGTGGCGCAGCCGGACGAGGAGGTGCTCAACCACTTCCGCGTGGACTGCGTGGACGTGGGCAGGATGTTCAACCGGGCGGCTGAGGACTGGAAGCCGTTCCCGCTCGCCGACGGGAGCCAGGGGCTGATCCCCGCGTGGTTCCATCCCGTACGGCGGGAGGACGGGAGCTGGGAAGTGATGAAAAACGGCGTGCGCATCGCGCGCATGCCCGTGGGCGCGACGTTCTTTGACGGCACCTACTGCCCCTACCCGGACGAGGACTTCCCCGAGGACCTGAGCGATTTGGACGCGCAGATGGACATGATCCTCTGGCAGGCGATGGTGCATTCGCCGTGGGATCACGCCGCCGAGGAGGACTTCTGGCCGAAGCTGCGCGAGTACGCGCTGCAGCTTCGCGCGCAGAGCGACCGCGCGATCATGATCGTGTGCGGGTGCAACCTGTTCGAGTGGGGCACGTTCCTGCGCAGGATCGACAACTTCCTGTGCGATCTGATGATCGATCCCGAGGGCGTGGAGCGGCTGCTGGACGCGCTGATGGAGCGCCACCTGCAAACGCTTGAAAAGGTCTGCCGGTATGTGGGCGACGTGTGCGACATACTGCGCTTCGGCGACGATCTGGGCATGGACACAGGGCCGTTCATGCAGCCGGAGGTCTACCGCAAGCTGTTCAAGCCGTGGCATACGCTTCTGAACGAGTATGTACACAAGCACTCGGGCATGAAGACGTTTTTGCACTCCTGCGGCTCGATCTACAAGCTGCTTCCGGACCTGATCGAGGCCGGGTACGACGTGATCAACCCCGTGCAGTTCGTCGCGCGCGACATGGAGGCCAAGCGCCTCAAGCGCGAGTTCGGCAAGGACATCACCTTCTGGGGCGGCGGCTGCGACACGCGGCGCATACTCAACCACGCGACGCCGCAGCAGGTGCGCGACCATGTGGCCGAGATGATCGAGACCTTCGCGCCCGGCGGCGGCTTCGTGTTCAACACCGTGCACAACATCATGCCCGACTGCCCGCCGGAAAACATCGTGGCGATGTTTGAGACGGTGGACCGCTACTGAGGCGGGATACAGAGGGGGCTGTGAA
>DXVG01000147.1 GCA_019409045.1 Clostridiales bacterium
GCGTTTGCCCGCGAGTTCACCCCCGGCATCACCGCCGTGTCGGTCAACGAGGGCCGCGGAAACGGCGTGACCTCCATCCACCCGGACGAGGCCGTGGAGCGCATCGAGGCCGCCGCCGCCGAGGCTGTGCGCAACGCCGCGAACTGCAAGGTGCCCATGCCCGAACACTTCCACATCGAGGTGGACTTTACCAAGCACCACGTCGCCTACTCCAAGAGCTTCTACCCCGGCGCGTCGCTCAAGGACGACAAATTCGTCTGCTTTGACAGCGACGACTGGTACGAGGTGCTGCGCTTCTGCCACTTCGTGCTCAGCGACGGCTGACCGACGGCCCGCCCCGTCCACATCCTCAAACGCAAACGCGCCCTCCCCGCAAAAAATCGGGGAGGGCGCGCCCTATCCGTCCACGTTCACGGTTTTGGCCTCGCCGTGCCCGCCAAACAGCAGCCACCTGCCGGGCTCGAGCAGCCCAAACAGCGCCTGCCGCTCCTGCGCGGCGAGCGCGGCGTCGCTGTCCACGCCGGTCATCAGGTAGGGCGCGAGCCGATTGAACTGCGCCTGCTCGGGCGTGAAGCCGTGTACGTTGACGTATATGTCGCCGGTAAAGAGTATGCGCAGCCGCCGCTCCACCAGCACGATCTCCCCGCGCACATGCCCGCCCGCGCCCTCGTACACGTCGAAGGCCAGGGCGTGCGTCTCCAGCCTGCCGATGGGAAGGAGCAGCCCCTCCGGCCGGGCGCCGCGCGCGTCGATCGTCCGCAGCCGCGCGCCCTCCGGCGGCGCGTAGCCCGAGAGGATCTTGCTGATGCGCACATAGGGCGCGTGCAGGGGGTTCTCCTCGCGGAAGTTGTCCTCGCCCCGCTGCTCGCGCGCGAAGTTTTCAAGGCACGCCGCGCTCAGGTATACGCGGGAAAACTCGTTGAGCAGCCCGCAGTGGTCCACGTCCGCGTGCGTGATCACCGCATCGCACGCGCCCGGCCGAAACGCGGGAAACAGCTCGCTCCACACGCGCAGCGCCTCCGCCCGGTAGCAGGCAAACCCCGTGTCCACAAACAGCAGGCCCTCCGGCCCCTCGAGCACGCAGGTGTTGCTGCCGCAGGGCGGCTCGATCAGCGTGGCGGAAAAGCCCCCGGCCAGCTCGTGGCGCGTCACGCGCGGCTGGTAGGCGTCCCCGCGGCAGGCGCACAGCCGGTCGGCAAAGCGCGCGATGTACTCAAACGTCTTGTACGGCGGGTTGGACGCGCGGTCCAGAAGCTCCATGACCATGTTCGAGTGGATCATCAGGCTCTGCTTCTGCGCGTCGTTCAGCCGCGCCTTCTCCGCGATGCGGTTGACGAAGGAGACGTAGAACACCGTGTTGTCCAGCACGCGCTCGGTCTCGTCGTAGCGTATGATGCGCAGATCGCACAGCGCGGTCGCCTGCCGGATGAAGCGCGATACGCTCGCGCTGTCCTCCACCAGCAGCCCCATGCGAAACGCCTGATAGCCGCTCCCGTCCGCCTGCGAGCTGATGTAGGATATGTTGAAGCGGAAGCGGTCGATCAGCTTGAGCACCGGCAGGACGCTCCCCGGCACGTCGCGCAGCCGGAACTCCATCAGAAGCACGCTCGCCGCGGCGTCCGTCTGGCGCAGATAGCCCATGGCCAGCAGCCGCCGGGTCGCCTCCTCCAGCGTGGAGGCGTCGCCCTCGGCCTCCAGAAACAGTATGTGCGTGTCCACGGCCTTGTTGTAGCTCACGCGCGTTATGTTCAGCCCCAGCGAGGACATCACCTCGCTCGCCGCCATGAACGCGCCGACGCGGTCGGGCATGTTGGTTGCAAACGTCCGCTTCATCCGCACGCCTCCCATGCGCTTCGTGTGTATAAACGCACACAGTATAGCACGCGCAGCACCATAGGCAAAGCTGGTTCGTGTTAACCTTCATGGCAAAATACAAATAAATATCCAAATATCGGGCATATTTATGCACGATCGCCCGAAAACGGCGCTCGGCGAGCTTTTCCGGGATTTTGACCGCGCAAAGCGAATTGTTCGCGTGGATAAAATTGCAAAAGCAAGCAAAATGTGGCGTAGCAAGCGCGTTTTTTGCATATTCAAACCCGCAAAATTGCGGGCGCGCCGCGCCGCGAGGGTTGTGTAACGCATATTATTCCATCGAATTAACACAAATGCCATTGACGCGGGGAATGCGCGGTGATACGATAAGGAAAATTCACCGCGAGAGCGGACAACCTGAGGAAACGCGAGCGCGGGTAGGGCCCGAAAACCGCTCGCGGTTCGTCGTTGTAGCGACTGCGTATGCGCGCGTCGCAATGCGCGCGTTTCGTTAGTAAATTCAGGAGGGACAGAACATGAAAAAGACGCTTGTGGCAATGTTACTGGTCGTAGCGATGGCGCTGACGATGGTTTCCGGCGCGTTTGCCGAGGAAGCCGCCATCAAGATCGGCCTGATTGGCCCCATGACCGGCGCGGCCGCCAGCTACGGCGTGTCCGTGGCGCAGGGCGCGGAGCTGGCCGTCGGCGAGGTCAATGCGCTGGGTGGCGTACAGCTCGAGCTGAACGTGCAGGACGACGAGCACGATCCGGAAATGTCCGTCAACGCATATAACACGCTGTGGGATTGGGGCGCGCAGATGATCATCGGCACCGTCACCACCTCCCCGTGCATCGCGGTGGCCGCCGAGGCCTATAACGACCGCATGTTCATGCTCACCCCGTCGGCCTCGTCCACGGACGTCATCGCCGACAAGGACAACGTCTACCAGATCTGCTTCACCGACCCGGCGCAGGGCTCCGCCTCGGCGCAGTACATCGCCGAGCACGCGCTGGCCACCAAGGTCGCCGTGATCTACAACAACGCCGACGCCTACTCCACCGGCATCTACCAGACCTTTGAGGCCGAGGCCGGCGAGCTCGGGCTGGAGGTCGTCTCCGTGACCACCTTCACCGACGAGACCACCGACTTCTCCGTGCAGCTGACCGAGGCGCGCGAGGCGGGCGCGGAGCTTGTGTTCCTGCCCATCTACTACACCCCCGCTTCGATGATCCTCCAGCAGGCCGCGAACATGGAGTTCAGCCCCATCTTCTTCGGCGTGGACGGCATGGACGGCATCCTCAACATCGAGGGCTTCGACACCTCCCTTGCCGAGGGCGTGATGCTGCTCACCCCCTTCTCCGCCGACGCCACCGATGAACTGACCGTCAACTTCGTCACCGCCTACGAGGCCGCCTACGGCGCCACGCCCGACCAGTTCGCCGCCGACGCCTACGACGCGGTCTACACGCTCTACGCCGCCATCAACGCCGCGGGCATCACCGCCGAGACCTCCACCGAGGACTGCTGCGAGATGCTCATCGAGGCCATCCAGGGCCTTGAGATCGCGGGCGTGACCGGCACCATGACCTGGGACGCCACCGGCGCGGTCACCAAGGACCCGACCGCCGTGCGCATCGAGAACGGCGTCTACGTCGGCTTCGACGTGGACGGCGCCGCCGAATAAAAGCGCGCGCTTCCCGGCCCGGCCCCGCGACCCGGGGCCGGGCCTTCGGGATATGGATCCCCGCGCCCTTCTCGGGCGATCAACGGTAATCAGCCGGAGCGGAAGGACTGGTTACCGTTGGTTGCTTGAATGGGCGCACAGACAAAGCGGCGCGCGTCGCCGCAGGGGGTGGAAGCCTATGACACTGTTCCTTTCCTATCTCATCAACGGCATCAGCCTGGGCAGCATCTACGCCATCATCGCCCTGGGCTACACCATGGTGTACGGCATCGCCCGCATGCTCAACTTCGCCCATGGCGATGTCATCATGGTCGGCGCGTACGTCTGCTTCTGCGCCACGCAGTACCTCGGCATGCCCGCGGTGCTGGGCGTGCTGGTGGCCATGGTGGCCTGCACGGCGCTGGGCGTGACCATCGAGCGCCTCGCCTACCGCCCCCTGCGGCAGGCGGCGTCGCTGGCCGTGCTCATCACCGCCATCGGCATGAGCTATCTTCTGCAAAACCTGGCGCTGCTGATCTGGGGGCCGAACCCCAAGAGCTTTTCCTCCGTCGTGAGCATCGGCTCCATATCGCTGTTTGACGGCGCGCTGCTCATCAGCGGCGAGACCATCGTCACCGTGCTTGCCAACATCGTCATCATGGTGGCGCTGACGCAGTTCACCGGCCGCACCAAGATGGGCAAGGCCATGCGCGCCGTGTCCGAGGACCGCGGCGCGGCGGAGCTGATGGGCATCAACGTAAACCACACCATCGCCCTGACCTTTGCCATCGGCTCGGCGCTGGCGGCGGTGGCGGGCGCGCTCTTGTGCTCGTCCTATCCCACGCTGCAGCCCACCACCGGCTCCATGCCGGGCATCAAGGCGTTTACCGCGGCGGTATTTGGCGGCATCGGCTCCATCCCCGGGGCGATGATCGGCGGCATACTGCTGGGCGTGATCGAGATCCTCGGCCGCGCCTACGTCTCCACGGAGCTGGGCGACGCGTTCGTGTTCGCGGTGCTGATCGTGGTGCTGCTGGTCAAGCCCACGGGCCTGTTGGGCAAAAAGGTCAGCGAGAAAGTGTGAGGTGAGACGCATGAAGCTGAAAAAATCCACAGTCAACAACCTCATCGCCTACGGCATCGTCATCGTGGCGTTCATCGTCTGCCAGAGCATGATCAGCGCCGGGGCCATGACGCGCTCTCTGCGCGGGCAGCTCGTGCCCATCTGCGTCTACATCGTCATGGCGGTGTCCTTAAACCTCACGGTGGGCATCTCGGGCGAACTGAGCCTCGGCCACGCGGGCTTTATGAGCGTGGGCGCGTTCTCCGGCATCGTCGCCGCCACCTGGATGGAGAGCGCCTTTGCCATGGAAAACGACGTTGCGCGCCTGCTGCTTGCCATGGTGGTGGGCGGCGTGTTCGCGGGCATCGCGGGCGTGATCATCGGCGTGCCGGTGCTCAGGCTGCGCGGCGACTATCTGGCCATCGTCACGCTGGCCTTTGGCGAGATCATCCGAAACGTGCTCAACTGCCTCTACATCTCCGTGGACGCGGGCCGCGTGCACATCGCCTTCAACAGCCCGAAGATACCCGGCGAGCTGATCGTCAACGGCCCCGCGGGCGCCACGGGCGTGAGCCGCATCTCCACGTTCACCATCGGGTTTGTGCTGATACTCTTTACGCTGTTCGTGGTGCTCAACCTCATAAACAGCCGCTCCGGCCGGGCGATCATGGCCTGCCGCGACAGCCGCATCGCCGCCGAGTCCGTGGGCATCAACGTCA
>DXVG01000148.1 GCA_019409045.1 Clostridiales bacterium
CTCCCTTGTTTGCAGGCTCGCTTCCTTGGCTTGCGGGCTTTCTCAACGCCCTGGCCGTCTGTTGACTTTGTCAACATACTGCGGCGCGACCGCAATGGCCGCGCCGTTTTTTGTATCCTTGCTTACGCCTTTTTGACCTTGGGGCCCTTGGGCGTGTCCTCGATGACATAGCCCATCTTCAGCACCTCGTCGCGCAGGCGGTCGGCCTCGGCGAAGTTTTTGGCCTTCTTGGCCTCCACGCGCGCCTCGACCAGCTCCTTGACCTCCGCGGGGGTCGCGTCGTACTCCTTGCGCAAAAGCCCCAGGACGTCCGTCATCGTCGCAAGCGCCCTGAGGCCGGCGTCGATGGCCTCGACGGCGCTGTCGGCCGTGAGCGATGTGTTCATGTCGCGCACATGCTCGAAGATGGCCGCCAGCGCATCCGCGGTGTTCAAATCGTCCGACATGGCGGCGTCAAAGGCCTCGACCGCCCTGTCGCAGCGGGCGACGAATGCCTTCTCCTCCTCGTTGAGCGCACGCTCGGGGGCGTGCTCGCGGTTGAACAGCGCGGTGTTGCGCGCGGTGTAGATGCGCTCGAGCGAGTTGGTGGCCTGCACGATGAGGTCGCGCGAGAAGTTGATGGGGCTGCGATAGTGCGCCGAGAGCATGAACAGGCGCACGGCCTCCGGGTCGTACTGGGAGATGATGTCGCGTACCATGAAGAAGTTGCCCGCGGACTTGGACATCTTGCGGTTGTCCACATTGATGTGGCCGTTGTGCATCCAGTACTTTGCAAACGGCTTGCCCGTCGCGCCCTCGGACTGGGCGATCTCGTTTTCGTGGTGCGGGAAGATCAGGTCCACGCCGCCGCAGTGTATGTCGAACGTCTCGCCGAGGTACTTCATGCTCATCGCGGAGCACTCTATGTGCCAGCCGGGCCGACCCTTGCCCCACGGGCTGTTCCAGGCGGGCTCGCCGGGCTTCTGCGCCTTCCAGAGCGCGAAGTCCATCGGGTGGCGCTTGATATCGCCCACCTCCACGCGCGCGCCGCTCTCGAGGTCGTCCAGGTTCTGGCCGGAGAGCTTGCCGTAGTTGACGCGGTAGGCCTGGGTGTCGAAGTACACGTCGCCGTCGACCTCGTAGGCGAGGCCCTTAGCCTCCAGCTTTTTGATCAGCGCGATGATCTCGCCGATGTGCTTGGTCGCGCGCGGATGCACGTCCGCCTTCATCACGCCCAGCGCCTCCGCGTCCTTGAAGTACTCGGCGATGTACTTCTCCGCGATGGCCTCCACGGTGGTGTTTTCCTCGTTGGCGCGGCGGATCATCTTGTCGTCGATGTCTGTGAAGTTCTGCACAAAGGTTACATCGTAACCCATGTGCTTGAGAAAGCGGCGCAGCGTGTCAAAGATGATGAACGGCCGCGCGTTGCCGATGTGAAAATAGTTGTACACCGTCGGTCCACAGGCATAGATGCCCACCTTGCCCTCGTGTACGGGCACCAATTCCTCCTTGCGGCGCGACATGGTGTTGAAGATCTGCATACCGTTCCCTCCGTTTCCAATAGATAAAAAGCGGCCGCGCCTCGACAGAGGCGTGGCCGCGGTTCCACTCTGCATTTCGCTCTTGGCCGTAACGTGGCTGGCGTCCGCGCCTACTGCGTTCAGCGCGGAAACTCACGGGCGCACACTTGGGCGAACTGCGTCCCGGCGGCTTACAGCCGACGACCGCCGGTCTCTTCGACGCATGGGATCGCTTACTCCTCCCGATCATCGTCTTGCGGATATTATACGCGAAGCGCGGCCCCGCGTCAAGCCTATTTTTTCACCTACATGCTCCGGGCCGTCTCGACCACGACGCGTATGCGCGCGTTGTCCAGGTCCGTGGGCAGCGTGCAGTCCGCGCCGATGATAAAGCCCGTGCGGCCAAAGTCCTCGATGACGCGGCGCGTGGCGGCCTTCAGCTCCTCGATGGGACCCTCCACCAGTATGCCCGCGCGGTTTTGCAGCCCGCCCATGATGGTCTTGCCGGGGAACAGCTCCCTCCCCTTTTCCAGCGGGCAGGGCGCTTCGTAGACGCCCCAGTTGACCACGTCCGCGTGCGGCGCGTAGTCCGCATAGCGGGAAAGCTCCAGGTTCTCCTTGCAGATGTGCAAAAAGGCGTAGCCGCCCGCGTCGCGGATGGCGTCCAGTATCTGCAAGTCCAGCGGCTTGACCAGCGCCTCGAATTCCTCGTCGGTAAAGTAGTGCTTCTCCCCGCCCAGCGCGGCGTAGAACACGGAATCCAGCCCGAGCTCCACATACTTGCGCGCAAGCAGCGTCATGCCGTCGGCGATGCGGCGGAAGGCGTCCATGACCGGCTGCCTGTTCTCGCGCAGGTGCTCGCACATCAGCCTGCGCGTGCCCTCATAGCCGTACACGGCCTCGATGGGATGGATGGAGGAGGCCACCGCGCCGTGGAGCGTACCCATGGTAAAGCGCGTGTGGTCGCACCTTTCCAGTATGCGCTCGACCAGCTCGATCTGGCGGAGCATGAAATCGTCCTTCAGCGAGGGCGTGCGAATGCACTTCCAGTCGTCGGCGGTGCGTATCTGGCCCATGTTGGGCACGAGGTTTTCGTTCATGATCTTGAGTATATCCGTATCCGTGCGCTCAAAAAATTCCAGATGCGCCTGCGCCGCGGGCTCGCCGCTGCCCAGCCCCGGCCGGAAGTGGTAGGAAAAGCAGGAGGGTATGCCGTCCACGGCCTCGCGGCGGATGGCGGCGACGACGCGCTGTTTGCAGTTCATGCGAACGCTCCTTTCGTTATCGGGGGCCGGCGGTCGCTCCGCCTCGCCCCCGCTATTATAGCAAACCCGTTTTCCCGCTGTCAAGGGGGGCGATCGGCGCGATTTTCCTGTCCTTTTTGTGCGCGAGTGCTTCCATTCTTCACAATTATCTGATAGAATACTGACATGTGGGAGGGAAATGAATGCGGCTCATATCCTGGAACGTAAACGGCTTGCGCGCCTGCATCAAAAAGGGCTTTGTCGAAAGCGTCGAATCGCTGGACGCGGACGTGATCTGCCTGCAAGAGGTCAAGATGCAGCAGGGGCAGTGCGAGGTGGAGCTGCCCGGATATTCGATGCTCCTCAACCCCGCCGAGAAAAAGGGCTATTCCGGCACGGCGGTGTTCTTTCGCGTGCCGATGCTCGGGCACAGCTTCGGCATCGGGCTCGAGGAGCACGACCACGAGGGGCGCGTCATCACCTGCGAGTTTGAGGACTTCTACCTGGTGTGCTGCTACACGCCCAATTCGCAGGACGAGCTCAGAAGGCTCGAATATCGCATGCGCTGGGAGGACGACTTTCGCGCCTACCTCAAGGCGCTGGACGCGAAAAAGCCGGTGGTGCTCTGCGGCGACCTGAACGTCGCGCATCAGGAGATCGACCTGAAAAACCCCAAGACCAACCGGCGCAACGCGGGCTTTACCGACGAGGAGCGCGGCCGGTTTTCGGCGCTTCTGGAGGCGGGCTTCATCGACAGCTTCCGGTACTTTTACCCCGACCTGACCGGCGCGTACAGCTGGTGGAGCTACATCGGCGGCGCGCGCTCGCGCAACGCGGGGTGGCGGATCGACTACTTCGTGGTCAGCCAAAAGCTGGAGGGGCGCATGGAAAGCGCCGCCATACACCCGCAGATCATGGGAAGCGACCACTGCCCGGTCGAGCTCGTGCTCAAATAAGAATACCTGACGCGCAATGGGAGGTGTGCAAGTGAAAACCGTGAAGGTCAAATCGGCAATCCCGCTGTACCTGGCGGCGCTTGTGTGGATACTGTTCGGACTGTTTTCGCAGATCTACAGGCTGATCTTTATCGTCATCGCCGCGTGCGTTTCCATCGCGGTGTATATGGTCTCCAGCGTGTTCTTCCCCGGCCGGACGATAGAGGAGGAGAAAAAGCCTGAGAGCGGCGTGGCCGAGGTGGATCGCCAGATCGCCGAGGGGCTTCGCGCGCTGCGCAGCCTGCGCGAGGCCGACGCCGCCATTGAGGATGTGGAAGTCTCCGCGCGCATCAAGCGCATGACCGACGCGGGCGAGCAGATCTTCGCCGCGCTGGAAAAGGAGCCTGCCCGCGTAAGCGAGGTGCGCAAGTTCATGAATTACTACCTGCCCACCGCGGACAAGCTGCTCACGCACTACCGCGAGCTGCAAAAGACCGGCGCGAGCGGCGAAAACGTGCGCGGCGCGATGCGCAGCGTGGAAAACAGCCTTGGGATGATCGCAACAGCGTTTGAAAAGCAGCTCGACAGCCTGTACCGGCACGAGGCGCTGGACATTCAGACCGACATAGACGTTCTGGAGACGATGCTCGCCGCGGACGGCCTGCGCGCCGAGGACGGAAAGAAAGAGGAGGAAACCACCCATGTCTGAGGTCAAGCTCACGCTCAACCCCACGACCGAGACAAGCACGACCCCCGTCGCCGAAGTCGCCGCCGCCCCCGAGGTCCCCGCCGTCGTCGAGGCGCCCGAGGTTCCCGCCGAGGTGGAGTTCACCCCCGAGGAGCAGGCGCAGATCGACGAGTTCTCCGCCAAGATCGACGTCACCGACACCAATCTGGTGTTCTCCTACGGCGCGAGCGCGCAGCAGGGCATCGCGGAGTTTTCCGATACGGCGCTCAAGAACGTGAAGACCAAGGACCTGGACGAGGTCGGCGACATGATCGCGCAGCTCGTCACGGAGCTGAAGGGCTTTTCCTCGGACGAGGAGGAGGGCAAGGGCATCTTCGGCTGGTTCAAGCGCCAGACCAACAAGCTGGAGCTTCTCAAGACGCGCTACGACGAGGCCGAGGTCAACGTCAACAAGATCATCGAGGGGCTTGAGGCGCATCAGGTGCAGCTTTTGAAGGATATCGCCATGCTCGACAGGCTCTACGAGCAGAACCTGACCTACTTCAAGGAGCTGTCGATGTACATCGCCGCGGGCAAGAAGCGGCTCGAGCAGGTGCGTGAGACGGACGTAAAGGAGGCCTACGCCAAGGCCGAGAAGAGCGGGCTGCCCGAGGACGCGCAGGCCGCCAAGGACCTCAACGACAAGTGCGAGCGGTTTGAAAAGAAGCTGTACGACCTGCAGCTCACGCGCAACATATCCATTCAGATGGCGCCGCAGATTCGGCTGATACAGTCCAGCAACCAGATCATGGCCGAAAAGATACAGACCTCGCTGAACAACACCATCCCCCTGTGGAAGAGCCAGATGGTGCTCGCCCTGTCTCTTATACACATCTGACGCTGCC
>DXVG01000149.1 GCA_019409045.1 Clostridiales bacterium
TACTATGCCCGTGTCCACGTCCGTGACGGCGTGGCCGAGCGCGCCGAAGTCGCCCGTCTCGGGGTCGTAGAAGCTGAGCGTGCCGATGCCCGCGGTGCTGTCGCGCACCCACGCGCCCAGGCGATACGCGCCGTCGGAGGCGTCCAGTGCGGGCTGCACCGCGACCACCACCGCTTCCTCGCCGCGCACCAGCTCGATCAGCGCCTCGCCGCCCTCCGAGATGAGCGAGCGCAGCTGATCCGCGCTGGTCACGTCCGTGTCGTTGACGCGCACGATGCGGTCGCCCGCGCGGATGCCCGCAAGGCGCGCGGGGCTGGGCGTGGAGCCTATGTCGGAGGAGCCGACCACGATCACGCCCTCGGTCATCAGCGCCACGCCCACCGACTGCCCGCCGGGCACGAGCGTCCTTTCCGTCTCCACCGTGACCGATACGGTCTTGACCGGGATCAGCCCCAGCAGGCGGTAGACCAGCGTCGCCTCGCCCGCCGCGTCCCCCGCGGTGAGCGTGACGGTATTGCCCATGCTCCCAACGCTCTGGTCAAGGCTGGAAATGACCGCCGCCGAGTCGCTGGTGATGAGCGCGCTGCCCGGCAGCGTGAACTCGAGGCTGGTCTGCGCGCCGGACTTCAGATACAGCGCGTCCGGCAGGCTCTCGAACGCGCGCAGCGGCGGCGACATACACGCGGCGACCAGCGCCGATACAACGAGCACTGCGGCCGCATACCGCCCCGAACGACCATTTTTCATGGAAATCCCTCCCTGCGGCGCCTCTGAACGCCGCCTCTGATAACGATGCCCGCATCGGCCGCGCTCTATGCTGGAACAGGGTGGTTTTGCTATCGACAAACGCTGAAAAAGCTGGTATAATGTGTGTAATTTTCTGCGCACACGATCCTCGAAAGCGTCGTTTCGGCGGCCAAAACGCGCCGGTTGCGCAAAACGGCTTGCCGAAAAAAGGTCGTTGCGCTAAAATGTGCGCATGAGGGGGGATGCGTATGCGTCGTGTACTTGCGATCCTGACGGCGATGTGCCTGCTCGTCTGCTGCGCGGCGGCGGAGTCGGACGCGGGGCAGCGCGCGGTGGAGGTGCTGGAAGAACTTTCCAGCGGGGCGTATCAGGCCGTGTACGACGCCTCCGCGGACGTTCTTAAGCAGGCCGTGGGCTCCGCGGAGGGCATGCAGGAGGTGTGGGAGCAGCTCGCCGGGCTGCTCGGCGCGTATCAGAGCGCGACGCCGGGCGAGGCGCAGGCGCAGGACGGGTATGAGATCGTGTCTGTGCAGTGCGCGTTTTCCAACGCGGAGGCGACGCTGGCGCTCGCCTTTGACGAGGAGGGGCGGCTGACCTCGCTGGGCCTTGTCTCGATGCAGTTGCGCACAGACGCGCAGGCCGCGGCGGGGGACGAGGGCGGCTATGTCGAGGAGGAGATAGCGCTTCGGCCGGGCGAGGCGGACGAGACGCGCGGCCTTCTGACGCTGCCCGAGGGCGAGGGCCCGTTCCCGGCGGTGGTGATGGTGCACGGCTCGGGAAGCTCGGACATGGACGAAACCGCCTATGCCAACGCGCCCCTGCGCGACATTGCGCGCGGGCTCGCGCGGCTGGGCGTCGCCAGCATACGATACGACAAATACACCTACGCGCACCCCGAGATGTGTACCGGCGCGGACTTTACCGTGGACGACGAATACACAAAAGACGCGGTGGACGCCGCGGCGCTCATCGCGCAGGACGCGCGCGTGGGCGATATCTACCTGCTCGGGCACAGCCAGGGCGCGATGCTCGCGCCGCGCATCATGCGCGCCATGCAGGCGCAGATCGGGGATCGCCTGGCCGGGGGCGTGCTCTTGGCGGGCTCGCCGCTGAGCATGTGGGAGATACAGTACCGCCAGAACCTGGACGTAGTTGAGACGCTCTCGGGCGAGCAGCGCGCGCAGGCGCAGGCGACCGTCGACGCGGAGGTTGCAAAGGTGGACGCGCTTTCGCAGATGACACCGGAGGAGTTGCAGGCGCAGACGCTGTTTGGCATCAGCGCGTGGTATCAGCTGGACGAGATGTCCGTGGACGCGGCGCAGACCGCGATCGAGCTGGACCTTCCGCTGTTTATCGCGCAGGGGGAAAAGGACTGGCAGGTGCGCCCCGAGGACGGCGTGGAGGCGTGGCGCGCCGCGCTGCCCGAGGACTTTGCAGCGACCTTCCGCCTCTATGAGGACATGAACCACATGCTCGCCGACATGCAGGGCGAGCCCACCGGCACGGCGCAGGACTACATGGACGCGGACGCGCATGTGTCCGAGGCGCTGATCGGGGACATCGCGGAATGGATACGGGCGAATTGAGGCCGGACTTGCGCGGGGCGCAGGGAAGGCATGTGCTGGTGGCGCTCTCGGGCGGCGCGGATTCGGTGGCGCTGCTCCTGGCGCTTCGGGAGGCGGGCGTGCGCGTCAGCGCCGCGCACTTTGAGCACGGGCTGCGCGGCGAGGCCTCCGCGCAGGACATGGACTTCTGCCGCGCGCTGTGCGAGCGCCTCGCGGTGCCCTTTTACTGCGAGCGGGCGCGCGTGATGGAAAAGCGCCGCCCCGGAGAGGGCGTGGAGCAGGCTGCGCGCCGCCTGCGCTACGATTTTTTGCGCCGCGCGCGGGAGGCGGCCGGCGCGGACGTGATCGCCACCGCGCACCACGCGGACGATCAGGCCGAGACGGTCCTTATGCACATACTGCGCGGCACGGGGCCGCAGGGCGCCTCCGGCATCGGGGAGGATTCGCCCGCGGGCAGGTGCATACGCCCGCTGCTGGGCGCGCGCAAGCGGGAGATCGTGGCCTATCTGCGGGTGCGCGGGCAGGACTGGCGCGAGGACGCGAGCAACGCCGTGGCCGACACGCCGCGCAACGCGCTGCGGCTGGAGGTGATGCCGCGCCTGGAGGCCGTCTACCCCGGCGCGACGCGCGCGCTGTGCCGCTTTGCGCAGGCGCAGGCCGTGGAAAACCGCTACATGGACGCGCAGACGGCCATGTGGGCGCAGCGGGCGGTGCGCCTTCCCAACGGGAGCTTTTATCCGATGGACGACGCGCCCGACGAGGCCATACTGCGCCGCTTCTGGCGCGGCACGCTCGGCCCGGACCAGGCCGCGTTTGAGCGCATCGCAGAGCTTGCAGCGCTGTGCGCGCAGCGGCGGGGGAGGCGCGCGCTCCCCGACGGCAGGACGGCCGAAAAAACAGAACGAGGTCTGTATATCGTAGACGAGCGAGGTCAAA
This sequence comes from Clostridiales bacterium, assembly GCA_019409045.1. GTDB lineage: Bacteria > Bacillota > Clostridia > Christensenellales > Aristaeellaceae > Pullichristensenella. The sequence continues at coordinate 3,249 of DXVG01000149.1, forward strand.
AACAGACCGAAGTCTCATTGCAACTGGACGGCGACACGGACGTTCCGGGCCGCGCGCGGTTCACCGCGAGCGCGTGCGCGCCCGTTGCGGTGCGGGACCAGCCGTTTGCGCAGGCGCTGTCGCGCGCGGCGATGGAGGGCGCGGTGGTGCGCGCGCGGCGCGAGGGGGATTTCATCCGCCCGCTGGGCATGCGCGGCACGAAGCTGCTCTCGGACTACCTGACCGACCGCAAGGTCGATCGCCCGCTGCGCGACCATGTGCTGCTCATCGCGCGCGAGAGCGAGGTGCTCTGGGCGGTGGGCGTGGGCGTCTCCCAGACGTGCGCGCTGCGCCCGGGCGCGGAGGCGGTGCTTTTGCGCTGCCGGCCGGAGGCGGAGTTTTACGAATACTTTTTTGGAGGTACGAAGCGATGAAGAACGATCTTGCAAAGGTGCTCATCTCCCAGGAGGACATACAGCGCCGCGTGGCCGAGATGGGGCAGGCCATCGCCCGCGACTACGAGGGCAAAGAGCCGATCCTGGTGTGCATACTCAAGGGCGCGGTCATGTTCTACGCGGACCTTTGCCGTGCGATCCCCATCCCGATGAATATGGACTTCATGGCCGTGTCAAGCTACGGAAACCGCACCAAGACTTCCGGCGAGGTGGAGATCCGCAAGGACCTGTCGTACCCCATCGACGGCCGGCACGTCATCATCGTGGAGGACATCGTCGATTCGGGCTTCACGCTCAGCTACCTCTCGCGCGTGCTCTCCAACCGCGGCGCGGCCTCGGTGCGCATCTGCACGCTGCTGGACAAGCCCGAGCGCCGCGCGCCCGGCATCACCATCAAGGCCGACTACTACGGCTTCACCATCGGCAACGAGTTCGTGGTGGGCTACGGGCTCGATTACGCGGAAAAATACCGCAATCTGCCCTATATCGGCGTGTTGAAGCCGGAAATTTACGAAAATGACTGAAATATGCTTTGAAAAAGCGTGTGATTGTTGATATAATAGTAGACGCATGCCTTGTATCCGCTCAGGCGCGCAACGGCTGCGAAAGAGAGGAAGCAAGCCTTGAAGAAAAACGCAAAGAAAAGTTTTTTTCAAACTCCGCTGTTATATCTGCTGCTTTTGCTGGTCATCCTCTGGATGGTCCAGCTGCTCGGCGCGCCCTCGGCGCAGGAGCCGCAGGAGCTGAGCTATTCCACGCTTTTGAAGTGGGTCGAGGCGGACTTAAAACAGGACGAGGGCATGGAGCTGACCGTGGAGGAGAGGGGCATGACCATCTCCGACGTGATCATCACGCAGACCACCCTCATCGGCCGCACGCAGGACAGCAGCATCCCCGAGAGCGAGTTTGGCACGCGCTATGATTTTGTGTGCACGCTGCCCAGCGTGACGCAGTTCTATGCGGACGTCGCCACGATCTACGAGCAGGTGCTCGGCTACGAGGTCACCCCCGCGCAGTTCCGCTTCGACATCGAGACGAAGCTGCCCGAGGCGACGCCGTGGTGGCTGGAGCTTCTGCCCACGTTCATACTCTTTGGCATGATCGCGCTTTTGTACTACTTCATCATGCGCTCGCAGACCGGCAGCGGCAAGGGCATGGCCAGCTTCGGCAAGAGCCGGGCGCGCCTGACCGACCCGAAGGCCAACAGCGTCACCTTCAAGGACGTGGCCGGGGCGGACGAGGAAAAGGAAGAGCTGCGCGAGATCGTGGAGTTTCTGAAAAACCCGGACAAGTTCACGCAGATCGGCGCGCGCATCCCCAAGGGCGTGCTGCTGGTCGGCCCGCCGGGCACGGGCAAAACGCTGCTTGCCAAGGCCGTTTCCGGCGAGGCGGGCGTGCCGTTTTTCACCATTTCCGGTTCCGATTTTGTGGAAATGTTCGTGGGTGTGGGCGCCTCGCGCGTGCGCGACCTGTTTGCCCAAGCCAAGAAAGCTGCGCCGTCGATCATCTTTATCGATGAGATCGACGCTGTGGGCCGTCAGAGGGGCGCCGGCATGGGCGG
>DXVG01000015.1 GCA_019409045.1 Clostridiales bacterium
GCGCTCGAGCGCGCGGGAATGTCCAGCGACTCGGCGCTGCGCGCGTACACGGCCACGTCGCCCTCCCCGGGCGACACGGAGAATGTGAGCCATTCGGCGGCAAACAGCCCGCCGTTGTTGAATGTGACGCTGATCTCGGCCAGCGCGTAATCTTCGGCGTCCTCGCCCTCGAGATTTGCAAACCGCTGCGCGGCGTGCCCCGTGCGCACGGCCTGCGCGGCGCTTTCAAAGGCCTCCGGAGCGTCCTGCGCCTGCATGACGACGACCTCTACGTCCGTCCCCAGCGAGCCGCCGATGTAGAACACGGCCATCAGCGCCAGCAACAGCGCCGCGATCACCGACAGCACGATGGACAGGGCTTTCATGCGCATACGCTCCTTTCCGCGCGGCGCGAGCGCGCCGAATCGACACCTTCTATCTTACCATGCCGGGCCGCTCCTGTCTATATGTGTGCGCTTTTTTTTCACAATGAAGCCATGGAATGATGATTGCGCTTTGGGGTAAAATGGTATAGAATAACCACTATATCAGCATGGGGACGAATGCCCCGGCACGGGAGGAAGGTCGATGGCGGAGAAACTGGTCCTGCTGGACGGCTACAGCCTCATGTATCGCGCGTTCCACGCGCTCAACGCGGCCATGACCGCGCCGGACGGCACGCCCACCAACGCCGTGCACGGCTTTATGATGATGCTTCTGCGCGTGCTGGAGGAGGAGGCGCCCACCGCGGCGGCCATCGCCTTCGACGTGAGCAAGCACACCTTCCGCTCGGACATGTACCCGGGCTACAAGGCCAACCGCAAGCCCATGCCGGAGGAGCTGCGCAGGCAGGACCCCGTGATCCGCGATCTGCTCTCCCACATGGGGCTGGCGGTGGTGGAGTGCGAGGGCTTCGAGGCCGACGACATCCTCGGAACGCTCGCGGCGCTCGCGGGCGAGCGCGACGCGCAAACGCTCATCGTCACCGGCGACCGGGATTCCTTCCAGCTCGCCGACGAGCATACCAGCATACTCTACACAAAGCGCGGCATCGCCGACACGCAGCGCGTCACCCCCGCGTGGATCGAGCAGACCTACGGCGTCGCGCCCGCGCAGCTGATCGACGTAAAGGCGCTGATGGGCGACGCGTCCGACAACATCCCCGGCGTCGCCGGCGTCGGCGAAAAGACGGCGCTGCGGTTGATCGCGCAGTACGGCTCGCTCGAGGAGGTCCTCGCGCGCGCGGACGCGGAGGAAAAGGGCAAGCTGCGCGAGCGGCTGCTCGGGGGCGGCGACGTCGCCCGCCTCAGCAGGGCGCTGGCCACCATCCGCCGCGACGCGCCCGTGCGGCTGGAGATCGAGCGCTGGCGGCTCACGGGGCTGGGCGGCGCGCAGGGCCGCCTGCGGGAGCTGGGCATGGCGCAGGCCGCGCGCAGGCTGGCGCAGGTGGCTGGGACCGCGGCCGCGGACGCGCCCGAGAGCGAGCGGCCGACCGTGGAGATGGACGTGGAGACGCCCGCGGACGCATCCGCGCTCCGCGCGCGGCTCGCAGAGCTTGCGCAGACGGCCTCCCGCGTCGCGGTCCACGCGGGCGCGGACTTCTCCGCCGCCACGGATGCGGCGCGCGTGCGCATGGCGCTGGGCGGCGATCTGCTCAACCCGGGCGTGAGCGCCGAGGAGGCCATGTCCGCCGCGGAGCCGCTGCTGGCCTGCGCGGCGGAAAAGGCGTTTTACGATGTAAAGGCGCTCGGCCCCCGGCTTGCGATGGTGGGCGCGGACGCGTTCGACGTGATGCTGGCAGCCTACGCGCTCAACCCGCAGCGGCCGTCGTTCGCGCCGGAGGCGCTGTGCGAGCAGGCGGGCGTGCAGGGCTTTGCCGCCTGCCCGGCCGAGGCGCTGTGGGCGCTGTCGCGCCTGCAGAGGGAGCAGCTCGAGCGCGACGGGCTGACGGGCATCTACCGCGACATCGAGCGCCCGCTGGCGGACGTGCTCTACCGCATGGAGCGCGAGGGCTTCCTCATCGACGCGGACGTGCTCGAGGGGCTGGGCCGCTCCTTCAGCCGGCGCGCGCAGGAGCTTGAAAAGCAGGTCTACGAGCTGGCGGGGGAGACGTTCAACCTCAAATCGCCCAAGCAGCTCTCCGAGGTGCTGTTCGACCATCTGGGGCTTCCCAGGCCGCGCAAGACCACGCGCGGCTTCGCCACCACCGGCGCGGAGGTGCTCGAGGCGCTGGCGGAGGACTACCCCATCTGCGCGGTGATCCTCGAATACCGCAAGTACCAGAAGCTGGAGAGCACCTATGTGGTCTCGCTTCTGCGGCTGCGCGACGGGGAGGGCCGCGTGCATTCCTCGTTCGATCAGGTTGCCACCGCCACCGGCCGCATATCCTCCAACGAGCCCAACCTCCAGAACATACCCGTGCGCACGGACGTGGGGCGCGAGATACGCGCGGCGTTCATCGCGCGGCCGGGCTATGTGCTGGTGGACGCGGACTATTCGCAGATCGAGCTGCGCGTGCTCGCGCACATGTCCGGCGACGAGACCATGCGCTCGGCCTTTGCGCAGGGGCAGGACATACACGCGCGCACGGCCGCGGAGGTCTACGGCGTGCCGCTTGCACAGGTCACGCCCCAGATGCGCTCGGCGGCCAAGGCGGTCAACTTCGGCATCGTCTACGGCATCTCGGATTATACGCTTGCGCGCAACATATCCGTCTCCCGCAAGGAGGCGCGCGCGTTCATGGACAGGTACTTCGCGCGCTATCCGGGCGTGCGCGCGTTCATGGACGCGCAGGTGCGCCAGGGGCACGAGCGCGGCTACGTCTCGACGCTGCTGGGCAGGCGGCGGTATCTGCCCGAGCTCGCCAGCGGCAACTACAACGTGCGCGCCTTCGGCGAGCGCTGCGCGATGAACAGCCCCATACAGGGCACGGCGGCGGACATCATAAAGCTTGCGATGATCCGCGTGGACGAGGCGCTGCAGCGCGAGGCGCCGCGCTCGCGCCTGATCCTGCAGGTACACGACGAGTTGATCGTCGAATCGCCCGAGGACGAAGCCGGGCGCGTGAGCGCGCTCGTGCGCGAATGCATGGAGGGCGTGATGCGCCTGAGCGTTCCGCTCAGGGCAGACATATCCGTTGGGAGGAATTGGCGTGCTTGCAAATAGACCCTACATCATCGGCCTGACCGGCGGCATCGGCACCGGCAAGAGCGAGGCGGCGAAGTTTCTGGCCTCGCTGGGCGCGGTGCATCTGGACGCGGATGCGATCTCGCATGCGCTGACCGCGCCGGGCGGCGAGGCGCTCGAGCCCATACGCGCCGAGTTCGGGGATGAAATGTTTCTGGACGACGGCACGCTGGACCGCCGCGTGCTGGCGGATCTGACGTTTTCCGACCCGGAGCGGCGGCGGGCGCTGGAGGCCATACTGCACCCGCGCATACAGCGCGAGATCATGCGCGGCATCGACCGCGCCGCCGAGGAGGGCGCGAAGGTGGTCATCCTGGACGTGCCGCTGCTGTTTGAGACCGGCATGGACGCGCTGTGCGACGAGACGTGGGTGCTCAGCGCCGATTCGGAGACGCAGGTGGCCCGCGTGATGATGCGCGACCGCATCGAGCGCGAGCAGGCCGAGGCGCGCATACAGAGCCAGATGCCCGCCGACGAAAAGGCGAAGCTGGCAACGCTGGTCATCCCCACCGAGCGCCCGATGGAAAAGACGCAGGCGGAGCTCGCCTCGCTGTATCAGCAGGTACTCAAGAAGCTGTAGCCGGAGGAGGCACACATGCAAAAGCAACGCGATCTGCGCGCCCAGCGCGTGCGCCGCGCCCGGCGCAGGCGAAGGAGGCGCGCGGTATGCTCGATCGCGGCGGTGCTGCTGGTCGCGGCGCTGGCCGTGGGCGCGTGGGCGTTGCTGCGCGGGGGCGGCGGAAACATACTGGACCGCTATCCCATGCGCTACGAGCAGCAGATACGCGCGGCCGCGGAGGAGTTTTCGCTGGAACCGGCGTATGTGGCTTCGGTCGCACTGGCCGAATCGAGCCTGGATCCCCAGGCCGTGTCCTCTGTGGGCGCGATCGGCCTGATGCAGATCATGCCCGACACCGGCGAGTGGATTGCCGGGAAGTTCGACGAGGAATTCGACGTGCAGAAACTGTACGACCCCACGGTCAACCTGCGCTACGGCTGCTGGTATCTGCGCTTTCTGCTCGACCGCTACGCGGGCGACATGCGCACGGCGTCCACCGCGTACCATCAGGGACAGGGCCGCGTGGACCAGTGGCTCGAGGACCCCGCCTACAGCCAGGACGGCAAGACGCTCACGGTCATATCCTCGAGCGTGACCGATACATATGTAAACAGGGTAATGGAGAATTATGCGCATTATAAAGAGCTTTATTAGGTCTGGCCGCCGCGCCGCAGCCGCGCTCGCCGCGCTTGCGCTCATCGCGTCGCCGTGCGCGGCCGAGGTCGACGCGTCCGCCGCCGCGGAGGACGCCGCCACATACTTTACGGATACCGCGCTGGACATGCCCGCGGATCTGACCATCGGCTACCTCGACGCGGGCGCGGGCGACATCAATCCCATCTACTGCAACGAGCGCGACCTGGTCAGCATCAATCAACTCGTGTTTGAATCCGTGGTCGACCTGGACCAGACGCAAAAGCCCGTCCCGCTGCTGGCCGACAGCTGGTCGGTGGAGGGCAACGTCTGGACGTTCACCATGCGCCAGGGCGTGCAGTTCCACAACGGCTACGAGTGCCTCGCGCAGGATGTGGTCGCAAGCTACGAGGCGCTGATCGCGCAGGGCAGCTCGAACCCGTACTCCGCCCGCCTGTCGCTGATCGAGGAGATGCGCGCGGTCGACGCCTACACATTGCAGGTCCGCGCCCGCTATTCGGGCATGATCACGCTGTACGCGATGACCTTCCCGGTCATGGAGCGCACCACGCTTGCCGACGCCATGCCGCGCGGCACGGGCCCCTACTGGTACATATCCTACGTCCCAGGCAGTTCCATACGGCTGGAGCGCAACCCCCTGTGGTGGAAGCAGCAGCCGAGCATCGAGAGCGTCACCTGCCGCTGCTACTACACCACCGCCGAGGCGCTGGAGGCGCTGCAGACCGGCCAGATCGACAGCTTTTCCACGCGCTCGTACTCCGCCTCGTTCAACCGCAGGCTCAGCAACGTCGTGGCCATGGACTACTCCACCGCCTCCTATGAGCTGTTGGTCCCCAACCTCTCCGAGTCCTCGCCGATGTCGGACGTGCGGGTGCGCCAGGCGGTGATGTACGCCATCGACCGCGCCACGCTGGTCTCCAACGCCTATCTGGAAATGGCGCAGCAGAGCGAGGTGCCCATCGTGCCAGGCACATGGCTCTACGAGAGCCGCTCGGCCATTTACACCTACAGCCCGGAGCGCGCGCTGCAGCTTCTCAACGAGGCGGGGTGGACCAACCTCACCGGCGTGGGCAAGCTCTCGCGCCTGGGCGAGGACGGCCTGGTGGAGGACCTCGAACTGCGCATCATCACCTATACGGACTCCTCCTCTTCCGTGCGCAAGAACGCCGCCGAGCAGATCGCCTCGAACCTGAGCGCGCTGGGCATACAGGTCATCACGCTCTCGGGCACCATCTCGCAGGTCACGGACGCCATGGAGCGGGGGAGGTACGACCTTGCGCTCATGGGCGTAAACCTCAGCGAGGTGCCCAACCTCAACCCCATGTTCTCCGAGGGCGGCAGCGTCAACCTCTCCGGCGCGCACAGCGCGGAGATGGACGCGCTTCTGGAGGCCACCTTCTCCGCCGTCACCGAGGAGGAGATGATCTCCGCCTACAGCGACCTTCAGATGTACATCGCGGAAAACCTGCCCATCATGGGCCTTGTGTTCCGCACCGGCAGCGTGCTCTCCACGCGCAACATGGACGGCTTGACCCCCACGCGCGAGTACGACGCCTACAACGGCCTGGAGTTCGTGGAGAAATAGAAGGGCGTCAAATATTTCGAAATTATTACAAAATTATATCGGACATATATATTTAACATTCGAAATGTGAAGGATTTTTTTGCTTAGATGTCGTATTTTATATGACATGTCCGCATAATTCCGGCCTGTTTTTGTGTCGGGAACTACGCTTCAAGGAGATCGTGCCATGATGATTGCGAGTAAGAATACGGCGGCGAGACGGATACTCCCATTGCTGTTGGCGGTGGTGTTCCTGGTGCTCAGCCTACCGGAATCCGCTCTCGCGGCCAGTTATTCCGCCATTGTCACCGCCGACGTGATGGCCGTGTACGCCGACCCCTACCTCAACGAGCGCGTCGGCTCGCTGGCCCGGGGCGAGGTCGTCGCCGTGGACAAGGCGAAGGACGGCGTGGCGCAATTCCGATACCTTGCGACGGGCTCCTCCGGCTACGCCAGTCTCTCGGACCTGGCGCGCGTAAACGACGTATCCGAAGCGGCGCAGGTGACAGCCTCCGGCGCACGCTTCTACCGCACCGCGAGCACCTCCAGCCAGTACAAGTCCATCAGCAGGGGCGCAACGGTGTATGTGCTCTCCACCAGCGGCGACTGGGCGTTTGTCGCGCGCAACGGCCTGGGCGGCTACATGCTCTTAAGCGCGCTCTCCATCGGCCAGCCGCAGCCGCAGCCCACCGCCACCAGCAACGCCCTCAGCGGCTTTTCCTCGGCAAATAAGGATGCCATCATCGTCTCCGATACGCTCACCGTGTACGAAACGCCGTCCGAGTCTGCGGGCGTCGTGGGCACGCTGGAAAAGGGCGTTCAAGTTCGCGTGACACATGTCAATCAGGACTGGGCCTACATCACCCATCAGGGGAAGAGCGGCTTTGCGCCGCTGCGCTACCTGCTGCCCAACCTGCCCGTCACCATTGAAACGGTGAGCGCCGTCGCGCGCGGCTCCGCCGCCGTGTACGAGACCAGCATGACCAGCGCAGACCGCGTGGCGACGCTCAGCGCGGGCGAGGAAGTGACCGTCATCGCCCGCAACAGCACCTGGGCATGCGTCCGCACGGGCGACGGCGCGACCGGCTACGTCAAGCTCGCCGCCATCGTGCGCAAGTCGCAGACCACCTCCACGCCCGCGCCGAGCGAAGCTCCGTCCGACGATTTTGAGACGGGCGAGGGCGTGATCACCGAAACCGTCCCGGCCATCGCCGTGGCCAACACCTACGTCTACAAGAGCGCCTCCACCGCCTCGCAGAAGCAGGGCGTGCTCGTCGCGGGCACGCAGGTGACGGTGCTGCGGCGCAGCGGGAGCTGGGCCTACATCACCCGCGAGGGCAAGTACGGCTTCTGCAACCTGAACGCGCTGCAGCGCTACAATGCAAGCGCCACCGTCACGCCCGCGCCCACCGAGAACCTCTTGCAGGGCTTCACGCCCACCAGCCGCAACGGCGTGGTCATCAAGGCCACCTCGGCCTATGCGCGGCCGGACACGTCCTCCGAGGCCACGGGCTCCCTCAGCGTGGGTGACGCCGTGAGTGTCACCGCCGTGACCTCCACCTGGGCCTACGTCCAGAAGGACGGCAGCGCGGCGTTCGTGCCGCTCAACTGCCTGCTGCCCGACGCCAAGAGCACCACCGCGCAGGGCGTCGTGGCCATTCGCAACACCAATGTGTACGCCACGTCGATGACCTCCGCCACCGTGCTTGGTACGGTGAAGCGCGGCGACGTGCTCACGCTGCTTGCCCACAACGGCACCTGGGGATATGTGCGCAGCTCGCTGGGGAACGAGGGCTTTGTCAACCTCTCCGCCCTCACGCCCTACGATCAGGCGACGACCACGCCCACGGCCACGCCCAGCATCCCCATTGAAGACGGCACGCCCGCCACGGTCACCACCAACACGCTGGTGGTCTACACTACCAACTCCACCAGCTCCCAGCGGCTGGGCACGCTCAGCTGGGGCGACCAGGTGGTCGTGCTCGATCACGGCAATACCTGGGCCTACATCACGCAGGATGGAAGCAAGTACGGCTACTGCCTGCTCGCGGGCCTGACGCCCACCGCCCAGATGACCGACGGCACGCCCGCCACGGTCACGGCCGATTCCCTCACCGTCTACCGCTCCGCCTCCACCAGCTCGCAGGCGCTTGGCACGCTCGCCAAGGGCGAGGAAGTGGTGGTCGTGGACAACAACGGCGAATGGGCCTACATACTGCGCAACGGCAACTACGGCTTCTGCCTGCTCAGCGGCCTGACGCCCACCGCCAACCTGCCCACCCAGGGCCCGGACGACAGCACCGTGCGCTACGTCGCCACCGTCGTCTACCCCAAGGCGCCCTTCTTCCAGAGCGCGTCGCAGAGCAGCGCCTACGTCACCGTGTCCGCGGGCATGAGCGTCAACGTCTACCTGTTTGACAACGATACGGGCTGGGCCTATGTGGGCATCGACAGCCAGCGCGGCTACATGCTGCTCAAGCACCTGAACAAGAACAGCTACTCCACGCTGTCCAACGGCTCCTCCGGCGACGCCGTGCTCACGCTGCAAAAGGCGCTGGAGGCGAAGGGCTACTTCGACGGCGTGCCCGCGGGCAACTACAACTCGCTGACCACCACGGCCGTGTCCCGCTTCCAGTCCGCCGTGGGCCTGTCCGCCACCGGCGCCGCCGACCAGACCACACAGCGCATACTCTACGGCGGCTACGCGCCCGAGTCCCCGCTGCTGAGCGCCTCGCTGGCCAAGGGCAGCACCGGCGATAACGTCACCCGCCTGCAGACGCGGCTCTACTACAAGGGCTACCTCTCCAAGACCTCCAGCGTGGACGGAGACTTTGGAAGCAACACGGCCTCGGCCGTCAAGCTGTTCCAGAAGGCCGCCGGCCTGAGCGAGACGGGCGCCGCCGACAGCCAGACGCTGCGCGCGCTCTACAGCAACAACGCGCCCAAGAACCCGTCCGGCGCCGCCGACGCAGGCGGCAGCGGCGGTTCCTCGCAGGAAACGCTGCCGGACGATCCCACGCGCGATGAAAAGATCGAGTATGTCATCTACGTCGCCCAGCAGCAGATGGGCAAGCCCTACGTCTACGGCGCGACGGGCCCCAGCAAGTTTGACTGCTCCGGCCTGACCACCTATTGCTACAAGCAGGTCGGCGTCACCTTCGGCCGCACGGCGCAGGCACAGGGCTACAACGCCGGCAAGAAGATCGACGACCTGGACGACTTGCAGCGCGGCGACATCGTGTGCATGAACACCGTCTCCGACAGCGACCTGTGCGACCACGTCGGCATCTACCTGGGCAACCGCCAGATGATCCACGCCTCCTCCAGCGCCGGAAAGGTCATCATCTCCAGCATGGCGGAGGGCAGCTACTACTGCCGCGTGTTCTCCTGGGGCCGCCGCGTGCTCTAAGCCGCAAGCCCAAAAATGCCACAGCGCCCCGGCTCCTTTCGAGCCGGGGCGCTCATCATGCCGTCGGGCGGCCCGTCAGGGCAGGCGCACGCGGGGGAACGTGTCCAGAAGCTTCAGCGCCTCGCTCAGCTCGAGCACGCCCTCGGAGGCGTCGGGATTGCGCAGGGAGGACACGGCCGCCGCCGTGGCGTAGGTCAGCGCCTCCTCCAGCGTGCTTGCGCGGTGCGCGCCCAGCAGTATGCCGGAGGTGAACGCGTCGCCCGCGCCTACCGTGCCGCCGATCTGCTCCTTGGGCACGATCGCGCCGGGCACGGCGCAGTATGTGCCGTTCTCGTCCATGCCGAAGCCGCCCTCCGGCGCGTGGATCACCGCCCACTTGCGCGCGCCCATCTCGCGGAAGCGCGCCAGCGCCTTGGGGATGTTTTCGTAGATCAGCGATTCGTCCTCGCCGCGCAGCGGTATGCCCGCGGCCACCTCGCCCTCGTGCTCGTTGACGCAGAGTATGTCCGCGTAGCGGATCGCCGGCACCAGCAGCTGCATGCGCTCGCGCTCGGCGGTGGTGACCATGTCCACGCTGGTGAGTATGCCGCGCTGCTGCACATGCTTCAAAAGCCGCGCCATCTTCGTGCCGCACTCCTCGTCCGGCTGGTCCAGCGCGTCCAGCAGCAGCACATAGCCCACATGGAAGATCTTGCAGGTGAGCTCGTCCAGCGGGACGTGGTCCTCGCAAAACGTGGAGCACGCGCCCGTAAAGGTCAGGAATGCCCGCGCGCGCGTGTTTATGTCGGACAGCACGTCGGAAAACGCCGTCTGTCCCTCGCGCCTGAGCAGCGATGTGTCGATGTTTTTGTACCTGCCCAGCCTGCTGAGCAGCTCGTCGCCGTAGCCGTCGTTTCCGATCAGGCCGCAGGCAAACACCGGCAGCTCCGGGTCGAGCAGCGCCAGATCGCGCGCACAGTTGGATACCAGACCGCCCAGCGCCGTGTCCACGCTGTGTATATTCACAAGATCGTGCGGCCCGGGAAATCCGTCGATCTCCTTGAGCACGTCCACGCCGATATATCCGGCGACCGTGATGCCGTTTCGCATATGCAAACGCCTCCACTGTAAAGTATATCAATAATAATCTTAATCTTACACCATTTTGCGCCGCTTGGCAAGGGGTTTTCGCAAAATACGCCGCACAAATGCACGGGCGCATGGACAAAACGCGCGTTTGTGGTATAATCTATAGAAAAGCCATGCATTCGTGGAGGTTGCCATGCTTGAGACCCTGGAAAAATCCCCGGCGCTGACGGCGCTGGTTGTGGGGCTTGCGCTGCTGGTGGCGATCGCGGCGCTCTTTGCCCTCTACCGCCGCCGCGAGGCGCGCGAGCGCGAGGAGATGGAAGACCGGCTGCGCGAGGAGCGCGAGGAGATGGAGCAGCGGCTGTGCAACGAACAGGCCGCGCTGCTCGACAGGCTGCGGCAGGCCACGCTGGAGAGCCTGCGCGCCACGCGCGAGGGGCAGGAGCAGGCCATGCTGCTGCTGGGGCAGACGGTCACCGCGTCTGCGCAGCAGGTGGCGGAGCTCTCCCGCGCGATGGAGGCGCGGCAGGACAGCCTGCGCAGGACGCTGGACGAGCGGCTGGACAACATCACCCGCCTGAACGACCGCAAGCTCGAGCAGATGCGCCAGACCGTGTCCGATAAGCTCGAGACCGCGCTGGAGACCCGGCTGGGCGAGTCGTTCAAGCTGGTCAACGAGCAGCTCTCGCGCGTACACAAGGGCCTTGGCGAGATGCAGACGCTCGCGCAGGGCGTGGGGGACCTGAAAAAGGTGCTCACCAACGTAAAGACCCGCGGCGTGTGGGGCGAGGTGCGCCTGCGCGCGCTGCTGGAGGACGCGCTCTCGCCCTCGCAGTACATCGAAAACGCGCAGGTCTCGCCCGGCTCGGCCGAGCGCGTGGAGTTCGCCGTGCGCATGCCCTCGCTGGAGGGCGACGGCGCGCTCTTGCCGCTGGACTCGAAGTTCCCGCAGGAGGACTACCTGCGCCTGGTGGACGCCTCGCAGGCGGGCGATGCGGACGGCGTGCGCGCCGCCACGCAGCAGCTCGTGCGCGCCGTGACCGAGCAGGCAAAGCGCGTGAGCGAGAAGTACATAAAGCCGCCCGTCACCACGGACTACGCGGTGCTGTTCCTGCCGGTGGAGAGCCTCTACGCCGAGGTCGCGCGCGTAAACGGCCTGCTGGAGAGCCTGCAAAACAAGTACCGCGTGCTCGTCGCCGGGCCGTCCACGTTCGCGGCGCTGCTCACCAGCCTGCAAATGGGCATGCGCACATGCGCGCTGGAGAAGCGCAGCGGCGAGGTGCTCAAGCTGCTCTCGGCGGTGCGCATGGAGTTTCAGAAGTACGCCGAGGCCGTGCAGAAGGCGCGCACGCGGCTGGAGCAGGCCACCGGCGACCTGGACGCCATCGACACGCGCGCGCGCGTGATCAACCGCAAGCTGCGCGACGTGGGCGAGGCCGAGCCCCTGCCCGAGGCCGACGACGCGAATTAACCTCGCCCCGCTTGCGTGCGCCGCGCAAAAGCGGCTATACTGGAAGCGATCAATATGTGGAGTGTGTTTCCTATGGATTTCAGGCTTGCCATCGCCCAACAGATACTCAGCGCGCTGCCGGAGGCCGACCTGGACGCCGAGAGCGTCGCCGCCATGCTGGAAGTGCCGCCGGATACAAAGCTGGGCGACTACGCGTTTCCCTGCTTTAAGCTGTCCAAGGTCCTGCGCAAGTCGCCGGTGATGATCGCCGACGCGCTGGCCGGGGCCACGCGCGCGGATTTCCTCGCGCGCGTGGAGTCGGTCAGGGGCTACCTCAACTTCTTCATCGACCGCGCCACCTACGCCGAAAAGGTGCTCGGGGCCGCCGCGGCCCAGGGCGACGCCTACGGCTCGGACAACAGCGGCGCGGGCAAGTGCGTGGTGCTCGATTACAGCTCCATCAACATCGCCAAGCGCTTCCACATCGGGCATCTGTCCACCACGATGATCGGAAACGCCCTGTACAAGCTCTACAAGTTCTTCGGCTGGAAGGCCGTGGGCGTCAACCACCTGGGCGACTGGGGCACGCAGTTTGGCAAGATGATCGCCGCCTACAAGCGCTGGGGAAACCGCGAGGAAGTGGAGCGCGGCGGCGTGGACGCGATGGTAAGCCTCTATGTGCGCTTCCATAAGGAGGCCGAGGCCGACCCCGCGCTCGAGGACGAGGGCCGCGCGTGGTTTAAGAAGATCGAGGACGGCGACGAGGAAGCCCTCTCCATCTTCAATTGGTTCAAGGAAGTCACCCTCAAGGACGCGGAAAAGACCTACGAGCTCCTGAGCGTGACGTTCGACTCCTACGCGGGCGAGAGCTTCTACAACGACAAGATGGGCCCCGTGGTCGAGGAGCTCCGCCAAAAGGGCCTGCTCAAGGAGGACAAGGGCGCGACGATCGTCGATCTCGAGCCCTACGGCATGCCCCCGGCGCTGATCCTGCGCTCGGACGGCGCCACGCTCTACCTCACGCGCGACCTGGCCGCGGCCAAGTACCGCAAGGACACCTACAACTTCGACAAGTCCCTCTACGTCGTCGCCTACCAGCAGGACTTGCACTTCCGGCAGCTTTTCAAGGTGCTGGAGCTGATGGGCTACGATTGGGCGAAGGACTGCGAGCACGTCGCCTTCGGCATGGTCTCCTACGAGGGGCAGACGCTCTCCACCCGCGAGGGCCGCGTGGTCTATCTGGACGACCTGCTCAATCAGGCCATTGAAAAGGCGCGCGCCATCATCGAGGAAAAGAGCCCCGCGCTCGACAACAAGGACGAGATCGCCCGCCAGATCGGCGTGGGAGCGGTGGTGTTCTTCGCGCTGTACAACAACCGCATCAAGGACATAGACTTCTGGTGGGACCGCGCGCTCAACTTCGAGGGCGAGACCGGCCCGTATGTGATGTACACCCACGCGCGCGCCTGCTCCGTGCTGCGCAAGGCGCAGGCCGCGGACATGGAGGCCGCGCCGGACTTCTCCGCGCTGGCCGACCCCGAGGCGCAGGAGGTGGTGCGCCTGATCGAGCAGTTCCCGCTGGTGCTCAAAAGCGCGCTGGAGCGCTCGGAGCCGTCGATGATCACGCGCTTTTCGGCGGATCTTGCGCAGGCGTTCAACAAGTTCTACTACGAGCGCCGCATACTCGACGACGATCCCGGCGCGCGCTCGGCGCGGCTGATGCTCACCCGCGTGAGCAAGGACGTCATCCGCGTGGCGCTGTCGCTGATCGGGCTGGCCGCGCCGGAGCGCATGTGACGATGCGCCGGCTGCTCGCATTGGCGCTCGCCGCGCTTGCGTGCCTGACGCTCGCCGCCTGCGGCGCGCCGCGGGAGGCGGAGGAGGCGGACGGCTTCACACTGCGCTTCCTCTGCGAGAGCGAGGGCATCTACCAGATCTTCTACACCTGCTATATCGGCGGCGATTCCCGCTGCATGGGCGGCGCGGCCGACCTCGACGGCGGAGCGCTCTCGCCGCAGACGCCGCTGGAAGTGCCCGTTCTTCGGATGCATTTCGAGGAGGGCGACGACCTTTCGACCTTCTCCATCGACCTGTCGCCCTACGGCGAGAACGACACCGCCGAACTGGGGACCACCGCGCCGGTGGCCTTCCCCGTCCAGTGGGGCGAAACCTACACACTCGTCCTCTCCGGAAACGCGCAGCAGGGCTTCACGGCGGCGCTGGAGGAATGAGACGCAAAGCGACGCGCCTGGAAACCTCTCCGGGCGCGTCAGTGTGTTGACAAAGCCAACAGACTGCCAGGGCGTTGAGAAAGCCCGCAAGGCACGAAAACAAAAATCACTTCCGCTTGTCTTCTTTCGGAAGTGATTTTTGCGTTTGGGGCTTTGTCAACGCTCTGCGCGCCTCAGGTCATGCGTCGCCGCGCAGCTGGAAGCGCACGTCGTCCTTGCTCTCCAGCGCG
This sequence comes from Clostridiales bacterium, assembly GCA_019409045.1. Classification (GTDB taxonomy): domain Bacteria; phylum Bacillota; class Clostridia; order Christensenellales; family Aristaeellaceae; genus Pullichristensenella. The sequence continues at coordinate 14,331 of DXVG01000015.1, forward strand.
ATCGGGCACTCGCCCAGGTGCTTGACGCGGAAGCCGTTTTTCTTGTACTCCTCGTAGTCGAAGGCCTCCAGCTCGTCGATGGCGAGCTTGTGGAACTCGTAAAAGTTCTCCCACCACTCGTAGCCCGTTCCCAGCTCGGCGCTGAGATAGGCGTCGGCAATGTCGCAGCCCATCTGCGGCGCCACATAGAACGCGCCCATGGCCAGCACGTTCACGCCGTTTCCGCTGATCGCGCGCAGCGCGGCGGGCACGGATTCGACCACGCCCGCGTGCACATGCGGGCACTTGCTGGCCGCGATGTGTATGCCCATGCCCGTGCCGCAGAAGATCAGCGCGCGCTCAAACTCGCGCTCGGCGATCAGGCTGCCCACGCGCAGGCCGATGCGGTGGAACATCAGCTCCGGGTCCTTGTCGTTCAGGTCGGTCACGCCCACGTCCGTGATCTCCCAGCCCTTCTTGCGCAGGTGCGCGCACACGGCCTCCTTGAGCGGGTACCCGGCAAAATCCGCGCCCACCAGCAGTTGTTTGTCCCGGATCATTTTCATCTATCATTTCCTCCTTTTCGTTGCCTGGTCTGTACCTGTCATTGTATCACGGCTCTCCCAAAAAATCCAGTCATATGCGCCAAATGCACCAAAGGAGATTGCGCTGCGCGGCAAAAGCGTGTACAATAGGCTTAGCGCACGCGTCGCGTGCAAAAAGACGAAGGAGTGATGAGCGATGCTCAAGGGAGTTCCCACGATTCTCTGCCCCGAGCTTCTCAAGACGCTGGACGAAATGGGGCACAACGACGTGCTGGTGCTGGGCGACGGCAACTTCCCCGGCAGCGGCATCGCCCGCGCCGGCGGCGCGAAGCTGATCCGCGCGGACGGCATCGGCGCGGCGGAGATGCTGGCCGCGATATTGGAGGTCATGCCGCTGGACGAATACGTCGATACGCCCGTGGTGCTCATCGAAAAGGAGGCGCTGGACAAAGACCTGCCCACGCCCATATGGGACGAGTTCGCCCGCATCGTCGAGCGGCACGACGCGCGCGGCGCGAACGCCATCGGACGCATCGCCCGCTACGACTTCTACGAGCAGGCCAAGACCGCCTACTGCGTGGTGCAGACCACCGAGAGCGCGCTCTATGGCTGCGCGATGATCCGCAAGGGCGTCATCCGCCCGCAATAGGCCGCACAAAGGGGCCGCTTCTGTGCGAAGCGACCCCTCTCTTTTCGTGCGTCATTCCGCCCGGCACAGGCCGTTCTTGGCGAGGAACCCCGCCACCGCGCCGGTGAGCGGATCGTACTTTCCGCGGTAGAAGCGCGGGACCAGCGGACAGAACAACAGCGTTCCCACAAGGCACACCAGTATGTCCTGCATCGTGTCGTTCACGCCCGTGCCCAGCACATGCTGCAAGTCGCGCCCTGTGATCGCCGCGGCGGCCCACTCGCACACCTCGAACAGCCCGGCCACGGCCATGGAGCAGAAGAACACAAACAGCACCGCCGTGGGCGCGTTGTGCTCGCGCAGCGGGCGGTTGCGCTCCAGGTACAGAAACAGCGCCAGCGCCAGCAGCGCGACAAACACGCCGGAAAGCGTGTGCGCCACCTTGTCAAACCCGCGTATCTTCTGGTAAAACTCCGCCGTCCCGCCCAGAGGATAGGCCAGGAACGTGAACACATACACGCAGAACTCGAGCTGATAGCCGCTCTTCCACCGAAAGACCTTGTAAAGCGCCCAGAACAGCGGGAACAGGAAGTATGTGCCCAGCCCCATGACAAAGCGGTAGGAATCGCCGCGCACCGCGCCGGATATGACCAGGTACGCGCTGAAGAGCGCGTACAGTATCTTGGTCGCCAGCGCCACCGGCCGAAATCGTTCGTCCCTTTCGATCAACGCATCCATAAAAACACCCTTGTATCCCCTCAAAAGATCGCTTTACGCGCCGCGAAGCGCGCAGTAAAAGCTGTCAAAGCCGAAGCCGATGGCCGCGATGCCCGTCGTCAGCGACCAGGACGCGCCCGTCGC
>DXVG01000150.1 GCA_019409045.1 Clostridiales bacterium
CGTAGGCGGAGAGCGATTCCACATAGCGGCGCTGGCCCTCGGCGTAGATGGTGTCAAACGCCAGGGAGCTCTTGCCCGAGCCGGAGAGCCCCGTCATGACGATGAGGCTGTCGCGCGGCAATTCCACGCTCACGTTTTTCAGGTTGTGTTCGCGCGCGCCGCGCACGATGATCCTGTCGTTTCTCATTTTTTGCGCCTCCTGCGCGTCAAACGGGATTTTTCGTTGGTGGCCTGCGGCTTTTCTCCCCGCAGCTCGAGCATCTGGTCGCGCAGCTTCGCGGCCTTTTCAAAGTCGAGGTTTCCGGCGGCGGCGAGCATCTGCTCCTCCAGCCGGTCGATGGCCATGAGCCGCTCCTCCTCGCTCATGCCGCCCGGCGCGCCGCCGTCGGGCACGCGGGAGATCTCCATCAATTCGCGCACGGCGGCGCGCACGCTGGTGGGCGTGATGCCGTGCTCCTCGTTGTACGCCTGCTGTATGGCGCGGCGGCGGTTGGTCTCCTGTATGGCGCGCATCATCGAATCGGTCAGGTCGTCCGCGTACATGATCACGCGGCCCTCCACGTTGCGCGCGGCGCGGCCGATGGTCTGTATAAGCGATGTCTCCGAGCGCAGAAAGCCCTCCTTGTCCGCGTCGAGGATCGCCACCAACGCCACCTCGGGAAGGTCCAGGCCCTCGCGCAGCAGGTTGATGCCCACCAGCACGTCGTACTCGCCCAGCCGCAGCGAGCGGATGAGCTTGATGCGCTCGAGCGTTTCCACGTCCGAATGCAGGTACTCGACGCGCACCTCCAGCTCCCGCAGGTAGGATGTGAGGCTCTCGGCCATGCGCTTGGTGAGCGTGGTGACCAGCACGCGGCCGCCCTCCCCCGCCACCTTGCGGATCTCGCCCAGCAGGTCGTCCACCTGATTGGCGGCGGGGCGCACGATGATCTCCGGGTCGATCAGGCCCGTGGGGCGTATGATCTGCTCCACCACCTGTTCGGCGCGCTCGGTCTCGTAGGGGCCGGGCGTGGCAGAGACGTAGATCGCCTGCGACACGCGCTGCTCAAACTCGTGGAACTTGAGCGGGCGGTTGTCAAACGCAGCGGGCAGGCGGAAGCCGTAGTCCACCAGCGATCGCTTGCGCGCCGCGTCGCCGTTGTACATGGCGCGTATCTGCGGGATGGTGGCGTGCGATTCGTCGATGAAGACGATGAAGTCCTTGGGAAAGTAGTCAAGCAGCGTAAACGGCGCCTCGCCCGGCGCGCGGCCGTCGAAGTAGCGGGAGTAGTTTTCAATGCCGGTGCAGTAGCCGATCTCGCGCAGCATCTCTATGTCGTAGCGCGTGCGCTGCTCGAGCCTCTGCGCCTCCAGCAGCTTGCCCTCGGCGTTGAAAAAGGCCAGCCGGTCGGCAAGGTCCGCCTCGATCTTCTCGATGCAGCGCTCGAGCTTGTCGCGGGAGGTCGCGTAGTGCGAGGCGGGAAAGATCATCACATGCGCAAGATGGCGCAGCACCTTGCCCGATACGATCTCCACCTCGGAGATGCGCTCGATCTCGTCGCCAAAAAGCTCCACGCGCAGCGCCTTTTCGCTCGAGGCGGCGGGGATGATCTCCACCACGTCCCCGCGCACGCGGAACGAGCCGCGCTCCTGCTCAAAATCGTTGCGCTCGTACTGTATCTCGACCAGGCGGCGCAAGAGCTCGTCCCGGTCGAGGGCCATGCCCTCGCGCAGGGAGACGGACAGATCCTCGTACTCCTCCGGGTCTCCCAAGCCGTAGATGCAGCTCACGGAGGCGACCACGACCACGTCGCGCCGCTCGGAGAGCCACGCGGTGGCGCTGTGGCGCATGCGGTCGATCTCGTCGTTGACGGAGGAGTCCTTTTCGATGAACGTATCGGTGGAGGGGATGTACGCCTCGGGCTGGTAATAGTCGTAATAGGACACGAAGTAGCCCACGGCGTTCTCCGGGAAAAACTCCCGAAACTCGCCCGCCAGCTGCGCAGCCAGCGTCTTGTTGTGCGCGATGACCAGCGCGGGGCGGCCGAGGTTTTTGATGATGTTGGCCATGGTGAAGGTCTTGCCCGAGCCGGTGACGCCCAAAAGCACCTGATGCTTAAAGCCCTTTTTAATGCCCTCGGTCAGCGCGGCGATGGCCTGCGGCTGATCGCCCGTGGGTTGATAATCGGAGTGTATCTTGAATTCGGCCATGCTTCCGCCCTCCCGTCGACAAGCGTTCCCTTCCATTATACCACAAATCAAAAAGGAGGAAGCGCCATAGCGCTCCCTCCGCGAAAATTAAACTGATGTTCGAAGCATTCAGACGGCCAGCACGGCGATGACGCAGAACATGGCTACCGACAAAAGCGTGTACAGCGACAGGCACGAGGAGGCATAGCGCGCGTCGGCCTCGCCGCGGGCGAACACCGGCAGCACATACGGCCCGGGCAGCGTGAACAAAAGGATCAGCGCCCAGCGCAAGAGGTCGGTCATGCCCACCGTCCAGGTGAGGAAGAGCACGCAGAGAACGCAGAACGCGGCGCAGAACAAAAGGCGCACGCCCGCCGCGCGCACGGCGCCCACCAGGGAACCGCGGCTGAACTCGATGTTGTAGCCCACCACGAAGAGTATGGCGCAGGCCGTGGGGCCGGAAAGGAAGTCGCCCACCGCGGCGATGGCGGAGCCGATAAAATGGCCGCTCATGGCCCCCCACAGGCCCGTCGCGCCCAGCAGCACGCCGGCGAGGATGGCGAGGAAAATGGGCGAAAGCAGCGTTTCGCGGGCGATCTGCTTCGGCGACATGCCGTCGCGGCCCTTGAGCATGGCCATGTAGAGCGTAAAGACGAATACGTCGCCGCCCAGCGCCGCCATGGCCATGATGCTGAGGTTTTCCGCGCCAAAGAGCAGCGTGTAGAGCGAATAGCCCATCATGCCCGCCTCAAAGCCGGTGACGAGGAAGGCCAGCAGCGGGTTTCCCTTGCGAAAGAGTTTGCCGAGGAACAGCATCGCCGTGCAGGCGGCGAACACCGCCACGCAGGTGAGCAGCACGTCCAGCCCGTAGGCGATCTCCGCGAAGGCCATGAAGAGCACGGCGGGCAGGGAAAATGTGACCACGAAGGTCTTGAGGCCATCGATCTGCGCGCGGCTGAGTATATTCTTCAGGCGCGAGAGCCAGCCGAGGAACAGAGAGACGACGACCGGCAGGACGATCTCGGCAATGCGGGCGGCATTATTCATTTGCATCTCCTCCGCCTCTAAGTTTACCAGATATTTCAAAATTGTCAACAGTTTTGCAGCAAAAGGCGTTTCAGCACAGCGTGCGTTCGAGAACCTTTCGCGCCTGCCCCAGCAAGGCGGAGCGGATGACGGCGTTCCACAGCGGGTCGAGTTTTTTCCACGCGGTGGAATAGAGCAGGTGTTTGCGCCGCAGGGCGGCGGAGGTGTGATGGCGCGTGCCTTCGCAGATGCTTCTCAGTTTGTAGAACCGCCGGTATGCCTCCCAATAGCCGCTTTCCACCTGCTCCGCCGTCATCGTCGGGTGTTCAAAGACGATGTGGCGGGTGTCGTATCTGCGCCAGTCGTGCACGCGCATGCGCGGGCGGTAGCGCTCGTAAAGCGCCGTGCCGGGATAGGGCGATGTGGAACGTGGCGGTGGCAATGCCCCGCCCAACGGACGCCAGAAGGGGCTGACCGCCTCTTCCAGCGCCGGCAGGATGAACTTGATCTTCATGCGTGTCTCCTTGTGCGGCCGCAGGGCCAGTATAGCACAGCAAGACACGCATGTCAATAATTATTTATCGATTTTCATATAATTTTCTCCTAGAACATGGACAACTGTTCGACTTTGGGCGGACGGACGCGCGCCTTTGCCACTTCCTGAACAAGGCCGTCCCCCAACTCGCCGGCAAAGCGCGAGGGCGCGCCGGGGCAGGAAAGTATGAGTTCCTCTCTGGCGCGCGTCATGCCTACGAAAAACAGACGGCGCTCCTCCTCCACATCCGTTTCCGCGCCGGGGCGCGCCATCGGCAAAAGGCCCTCGGCGACGCCGACGAGAAAGACCACAGGAAATTCCAGACCCTTCGCGCCGTGCAGCGTCATCAGCGTCACCGCGCCGGCGTCGCGCGCCTTGCCCGCGCGCCTTTGCAGATCGGCCTCCTCGCCGATGGCGAGCGCCGCGAGGAAGGAATCCAGCGCATCGTGAAACTCCGCGGCCGCGGCCAGTCGCTCGAGCGCCGGGGAGGAGCCGCGCAGGCCGATCCAGCGCCGCAAAAGCCTCTGCGGGCGCTCCCTGGAGATGCGCGGGGCGAGCAGCTCCGTCGCGCGCACGAACTCCGCCGCGCGCGGCTCGCCGCGCAGCGCCTCCGCGCGGGAGAGCGCGTCCGGGCGCTCGGCAGCGCGCTGAAGCACATCCTCCGGCAGGTTCCAGTTCAGGCGGAGCGCCGCGCGCAGCGCCGCGACGTCCGCCGGCTGCGAAAGCGAGCGGAAGAACGCCGTCGCCGCGCGCGCGTCATCGCTTTCGAGGTAGTCCTCGCGGCCGACCACAACGCAGGGGATGCCGTCGTGCGCGAGGCATTCCTCGATCAGATCGAGCTGCCGGTGCGTGCGGGCGAGCACCGCCATCTCGGAAAACGCGCGCGCCTCGCGCTCGCCCTGCGCGGCGGAGAGCATGTCCACGCCGCCCGCGAGGCGCGCGATCTCGTTGGCGATCCACACGGCCTCGGAAAACGCCGTGTCCGCGTGCGCGAGGCGGACGCGCTCGCCCTCGGGCCGCGCGGGCAGCAGCGCGCGGGCGGGGCCGGGGTTGCGGGAGACGCACGCGCACGCGCGGCGCAGTATGTCCGGCGCGCTGCGGTAGTTGCGCGCAAGCGTCACCGTCTCAAGCTCCGGCATGTCCGCGCGAAGCTGCGCAAAGCAGGCGGCGTCCGCGCCGCGGAAGCCGTAGATGGACTGGTCCGGGTCGCCGATGACAAACAGCGTCTCCCCCGCCGCGCTCCAGTGGCGCACGAGCGCGCGCTGCACGGCGTTTATGTCCTGAAACTCGTCCACCAGAAGATGCGTAAATCGCCCGTCGGCGGGCGCGGGCGCGTCCAGCGCGTCGAGCAGCAGATCGTCCAGGTCGCGCGCGCCGAGCGCCGCCAGACGCGCGCGGTAGGCGTCCACCAGCGCCTGCGAGACGCCCGCCGCCTCGCAGGTCGCGCCGTTTTTGACCGCGGAGATCGCGCGCAGCGCCGTGCGGGGCGCGCAAGCGCCCAGTTCGGGCAG
>DXVG01000151.1 GCA_019409045.1 Clostridiales bacterium
GGGCGCGCGCCGTACACGGGGTCGTAGCCGTTTTCCACCACATCCTCCTTCGCCTCGTCCGTCAGCCGCACGGTCACGCCACGCTCGGCGAGCCTGCGGTTGAGCGCCTCGAGCGTCAGTTCGGCGATCTTGCCGATCTGCTCTCTGGTGAGCGGCGTGTAGAACACGATCTCGTCCAGACGGTTCAAAAACTCCGGCCGGAACTGCCGCTTGAGCAGGCCGTTTACCTCCTCGCGCGCCGCGTCGGAAATGCGCCCGTCCGCGTCGATGCCCTCGAGGATCACGCTGCTTCCAAGGTTCGAGGTCAGGATGATGATGGTGTTCTTAAAGTCCACCGTGCGTCCCTGCGAGTCGGTGATGCGGCCGTCGTCGAGCACCTGCAAAAGTATGTTGAACACGTCCGGGTGCGCTTTTTCCACTTCGTCAAACAGTATCACGCTGTACGGCTTGCGGCGCACGGCCTCGGTCAGCTGTCCGCCCTCCTCGTAGCCGACGTATCCCGGAGGCGCGCCCACCAGCCGCGACACGGAGTGCTTCTCCATGTACTCGGTCATGTCGATGCGCACAAGGTTCTTCTCGTCGTCAAACAGCGCCTGCGCAAGCGTCTTGGCAAGCTCTGTCTTGCCAACGCCTGTCGGCCCCAGGAACAAAAACGAGCCGATCGGCCGGTTCGGGTCCTGTATGCCCGCGCGCGAGCGCAGTATGGCCTCGGACACCTTTTCCACGGCCTCGTCCTGCCCGACCACGCGCTCGTGGAGTATGCTCGGCAGCCGCAGCAGCTTCTCGCGCTCGCCCTCCACCAGCTTGGATACGGGGATGCCCGTCCAGCGGGACACGATGCGGGCGATCTCCTCGTCCGTCACCTTGTCGCGCAGGAGCTTGTTCTTGCCCTGCAAAGCCTCGGCCTTCTTCTCCTCGGCCTCCAGCTCCTTCTGCAGCTGCGGCAGACGGCCGTACTGCAATTCCGCGGCCTTGTTGAGGTCATACTCGCGCTGGGCAAGCTCTATGTCGGCGTTGACCTTTTCGATCTCCTCGCGCAGCTTCTGCACCTTGCCGATGTCCTGCTTCTCCAGCTCCCACTTGGCCTTCATCTCCTTGAAGTGGTCGCGCAGGTTCGCAAGCTCCTCCTGCACCTTGGCGAGCTTCTCCCTGGAGCGCGCCTCCGTGTCCTTGGAAAGCGCCGCCTCCTCGATCTCCTTTTCGATGATCTGCCGGGCGATGTCGTCCATCTCCTGCGGCATGGAGTCGATCTCGGTGCGGATCATGGCGCAGGCCTCGTCCACAAGGTCGATGGCCTTGTCCGGCAAAAAGCGGTCGGAGATGTAGCGGTCGGACAGCTTCGCCGCGGCGATGAGCGCCTGGTCGGTGATCTTCACGCCGTGGAACACCTCGTATCGTTCCTTCAGCCCGCGCAGTATCGCCACGGTGTCCTCCACCGTCGGCTCGTTGACCAGCACCGGCTGGAACCTGCGCTCCAGCGCCGGGTCCTTTTCGATGTACTTGCGGTACTCGTCCAGCGTCGTCGCGCCGATGCAGTGCAGTTCGCCCCGGGCGAGCATGGGCTTTAACAGGTTGCCCGCGTCCATGGAGCCCTCGGTCCTGCCCGCGCCGACGATGTTGTGCAATTCATCGATGAAGAGTATGATCCTCCCCTCGCTCTTGCGCACCTCCTCCAGCACGGCCTTGAGCCGCTCCTCAAACTCGCCGCGGTACTTCGCGCCCGCGATGAGGCTGCCCATGTCCAGCGAAAACAGCGTCCTGTCCTTCAGGGAAGCCGGCACGTCCCCGCGCACGATGCGCAGCGCCAGCCCCTCGGCGATGGCGGTCTTGCCCACGCCCGGCTCGCCGATGAGCACAGGGTTGTTCTTCGACTTGCGCGAGAGTATGCGGATCACGTTGCGTATCTCCGCGTCACGGCCGATCACCGGGTCCAGCTTCTGCTTGCGCGCCATGTCGGTCAGATCGGTGCCGAACTTCTTCAGCGCGTCGTAGGTGTCCTCCGGCTGGTCGCTGGTCACGCGCGCGTTGCCGCGCACGGCCTGCAACTGCTTCAAAAACGCGTCGCGGCTCAGGCCGAACTCCGCAAACAACTGCTTGACCACATCGTTCGGCTTCTCCAGAAGCGCCAGCACGATGTGCTCCACCGACACATACTCGTCCTTCATGTGCGCGGCCTGCTTCTCCGCCTCGGAAAGCGCCGCGTCCACGCTCTGGGAGATGTACACCTTGTCCGGCTCGCGGCCCGGGCCGGACACCTTGGGAATGCGCTCGATCGCGCGCTCGCACGCCTCCGCCGCGCGCGCGGGGTCTATGTTCAGCGCCGTAAAGAGCTGCGGGATCAGCCCGTCCTGCTGCGTCAGCAGCGCGTAGAGCAGGTGCTGCTGGTCGATCTGCATATTCTGATGCGCAATGGCCGCCTCCTGCGCCGCGCGGATGGCTTCCAGCGATTTTTTGGTGAATTTTTCCATGTTCATACGTCCTTACCTCCCCTCAAAGGTCGTATTTGACCTTCTTTGACTATTATAAGGAACGCCGGGCTGCATGTCAAGCGCCCCGGCGAAAGTTTACAAATTGTTCAAACACGCGGCGCGACCCGCACAGAGGCCGCGCCGCGCATGCGTCACTGCGCAAACGTCACGTCGATGTCCCCGTTCTCGGTCATGACCCGCAGGTACACGCCGTCGCCCTCCAGCAATTCGGGCAAGCTGTTCTCGCCGTTTGTGGCCGCACTCTCCACGCTGTAATCGCCAGGGCTTCCCGGCAGCGTCCCGCGTATGTCGCCGTTGCTCGTCTCAAGGTCGATGCTGCGCGCTGCCTCCACGCCGGAGAAGGCGATGTCGTCGTTCTCCGTCCGCGCCGTCAGCGCGTCCGCATGCACGTCCTCCAGCCGAATGCCGCCGTTGCGCGTCTGTACGGATGTCTCCCCGACGTCCACGCCGCACAGCGTCACCGCGCCGTTGGAGGTCGCCGCCGTCAGCGTCTCCGCCTCCACGTCCGCGATCTCCACGTCGTCGTTGCTCGTGCACATCGTCGCCTCCCCGGCGCGCAGGCCCTCCGCAACGATGCTGCCGTTGGCGCTCTGCAGGGACACGGTGGGGGAGGAAAGCCCCTCCGCACCGCCCGTGAGGCGTATGGAGCCGTTTTGCGTCTCCACGTCCACCGCCGTGTCCGCCGGCACCTCGATCTTCAGCACGCTCCCCTGATAGAAGCCGAAGTACAGCCCAAACCGCGCCTCCCGCAGATCGCGCTTTTCCACGGTCAGCACGCCGTCCTCCTCGGTGATGTCGTAGCAAAACGCTTCGTTCTCCTCGCAGGTCACGCGCGCGCGCCCGTCCTCGGAAATCACAAGCTCCACATCCGCGTCCATTTCGCGCACCATGATGCGCGTCACTTCCTCCGCCGCCTCATACGTCCGCGCCACCAGCGGTCCGCCCGTGTTGAGGTTGTCAAGGTCGAACCCCGCCATCGCGAATCCCGCCAACAGCAGCGCCGCGCCCGCGATAAAGAGAAACAGCGCCGCCCAGTTCCGCCTGCGCATCAGTCCTTCCTCCTTCCCACGATCAGCCGCTTGCAGCCGCGCCCGAACGCCTTCGTCAGCCGCCAAAGCCCCTTCGCCGCGGCCTTCGCCGGGGCGATGAGCCACAGCCCGAGCGCGAAGGCGATCAGCCCCGCCCCGCTTGTGCACAGCCCCGGCGCGATTCCCTGCATAAACATCAGCGCCACGCCGCCCAGCGCGCAGGCCGCGCCCGCGATCAGCAGCGACGCGACCACTGCATACACCGAGATCATCGCCGCCCACAGCGCCGCGTACACGCTCAGCCCCACGGCAAAGAGCGCCAACAAAAGCGGCGACGCGCACACGAGCAACGCAATGCGCCCCGCGCGGCCCTCCCGCCGCACGCGCTCGCGCACCACCGCGCCCAGCGGCCGGTCGGCCAGCAATTCGCGCGCCACGTCCTCCACGCCGCCCAGCGCCGCCACCGCGTCCTCCTCGGCCATGCCGTCCTCCACGCGGTCGTCGATGCTCTCGGCGCAGAAATCCAGCGCCCTGCGCCGCTCCTGCGCGTCCAGGTCGCCGAGGCGCGCCTCCAGCGCCTGCAAAAACTCCGCCTTATGCATTCGGCTCGCCCTCCGTTCCTTCCATGATAAACGCATACACCCTGAGCACTTGACGCCATTCGCCGCGCAGCTCTCCCAAACGCGCGCGCCCCTCCGGTGTGATGCCGTAGTACTTGCGCAACCGCCCGTTGTGCTCGCGGCTGTACACGCGCAGATACCCGCCCGCCTCCAGCCGCCGCAGGATGGGGTAGAGCGTGGACTCGGACACCTCCACGCACGCGCCCACCTCCCGGACCATCTGGTAGCCGTAGGAATCCCCGCGCGAGAGCACCGCCAGCACGCAGGCCTCCAGCATGCCGCGCTTGAGCTGTGGGTCCATGCGATCGCCTCCCTTCGCATAATATTATACAATGCATAGTATTGCGCGTCAACCACCATCTGCTTCGCCACACTTATTTAACATCGTAAACTACAAATGTAGTATTGACAATTTTATACTACTAGTGTAGTATATAGCCATAAAACAACGCGGCGCGTCCTCTGTGCGAGGGAAAAGCCGCGCAGAGACCCCGAAGCGCGCCCATGGGCGCAGAGGAACCGGCCGTCAAGAAGGCAATGACTGGTAAAGCAAAGGAGTGGAAGGCATGAAGTTTCACGATACGGAGCTGAAGATCATGGACGTCCTCTGGCGCGAGGGCGACGTTCCCGCCCGGCACGTCGCCGAGGTGCTCGAGGCGCAGACCGGCTGGAACGTCAACACCACCTACACCATGCTCAAGCGCATGGTCGCCAAGGGGGCCATCGAGCGCCGCGAGCCGCGCTTCATCTGTCACGCGCTGGTCACGCGCGAGGAGGCGCAGAGGGCGGAGACGGACGACCTCATCGACCGCCTGTTCGATGGCTCCGCGGACATGCTCTTTGCCTCGCTTCTGGGCCGCAAGCGCCTCAGCCCGGAGCAGATCGAGCGCCTGCGCCGCATGATCGACGAAAGCGAATAGCCCCGCCCCGCGCGGAGGGGTTGGCCGGGGGAATGGGACGCGCGAAAGGAGGAAGACCATGCCTTCGACGCTTCTGGAAATGAGCCTTGGGGGAAGCTGCATCATACTGGTGGCCATCGTGCTGCGGACGCTGTTTTTGCATCGCGTCTCCAAGCGGCTGTTCTTCTG